>JAFTPX010000037.1 GCA_017463065.1 Clostridia bacterium | reverse complement strand
CGGTTTTTTTGAGAATCCTCTTGACAGACGGGTCAAGATGTGATACAATAGAGAAGGTGAATCTTTAAGGCGATACAGAGATATCGGTAAGATCGGTCTATAGTTACATTTGCTTCCGTACGGAGCCCGTATTGGATGCCCGTACTGGACTTTTTGATAGAACGGTCTTGCCTGGTGGCAGGACTTTTTGTTTATTTGGATTCTTACGAAAAGGACGGTGATCCCGATTGAAAAGAAAGGCATTGATCATGGACGAGGCGGCGATCAACCGCGCTTTGGCAAGAATTACCCACGAGATCATTGAGCGAAACCGCGGAGCGGAGGATATCTGTCTGCTTGGGATCAAGCGCAGAGGGGTCTATCTGACCGATATGCTGGCGATGAACATTCGTCGGTTTGAGGGGGTGCGGGTTCCTGTAGGGTACTTGGATATTACCCTCCATCGAGACGATCTGACCGAAGAGGACAAGCAGGATGCGGTAGGCGAATGCTTTATCCCCTGCGATATCCGTGAAAAGACCGTCATCATCGTGGATGACGTGCTCTATACGGGGCGGACGGCGAGAGCGGCGATGGAGGCGGTGTTTGCCAATGCCAGACCCAAGGCGGTACAGCTTGCGGTTCTGGTGGACCGAGGTCACCGAGAGCTTCCCGTTCGCCCTGACTACGTGGGAAAGAACGTCCCTACCTCCAAGAGTGAGCTGGTAGCGGTAACGGTCAAGGAGATCGACCGAGAAATGGGCGTGTATATTTGTGATCCCGAATAAGGAATTGCGGAACGGCTAATAACAAAAAAGAGAATCTCAATTTCAAAGAAAAGGAGAAAGACATGGAGCGGAAGTTTGAAGCAATGATTTATAACGCAAACGGAATGGCTGAAAGCCCTATTTTTCCCTCCGCCCAAACGAAGGTTTTTTTCGATTCTCCCGAGTATATGATATTTCCCGGCTTTTGTGATGTGCATGTGCATTTTCGTGAGCCGGGATTTTCTTACAAGGAGACGATAAAAACGGGAAGCATGGCGGCGGCACGGGGCGGTTATACCGCGGTGTGCACGATGCCGAATCTGAATCCCGTCCCCGATAGCGCCGAGCACCTGAAGCGACAGCTTGACCTCATCGAGCGGGATGCGGCAATTCGGGTCTATCCTTACGGAGCGATTACCAAGATGGAGGCGGGGATCGAGCTTGCCGAGCTTGCGATAATGGCATCCTCGGTGATTGCCTTTTCCGATGACGGACGGGGCGTGCAGGATGATGAAATGATGCGGTCTGCCATGAAGGAGGCAAAGTGCCTCGGCAAGATCATTGCGGCGCATTGCGAGGTCAACGACCTGCTCCGCGGCGGATATATTCACGACGGCGTATATGCCAAGGAGCACGGTCATAAGGGAATCTGCTCGGAAAGCGAATACGCCCAGATCGCAAGAGATCTGCGGCTGGCGGAGGAGATCGGGTGCGCCTATCACGTCTGTCATATCTCCACCAAGGAAAGCGTGGCACTGATCCGTGATGCCAAGCGGCGCGGCGTGGACGTTACCTGCGAGACGGCACCTCACTATCTGGTGATGGATGAGAACGATCTGCGGGAGGAGGGACGGTTCAAAATGAATCCGCCTCTGCGTGCTACCGAGGACAAGCTTGCCTTGATCGAAGGAGTTGTGGACGGAACGATTGATATGATCGCCACCGACCATGCGCCTCACTCCGCGGAGGAGAAGGCGAGAGGTCTCGCGGGAAGTCCCTTCGGAATCGTGGGGCTGGAAACGGCGTTCTCGGTGATGTATACTCATCTGGTCAAGAAGGGCGTGATCTCCTTGGAGAAGCTCGTCGACCTGATGGCGTACGCCCCCAGACGGCGGTTCGGAATTCCCCTTGGCAACGACTATACCGTTTGGAAATTGGACGAGCAATATACAGTCAACCCAGAGGAGTTCCTGTCCAGGGGACGGGCAACGCCCTTTGCGGGAGAGCGCTTGTACGGAACGTGTGTCATGACAGTTCTTGACGGTAAGATCGTTTACCGCAAGGATTAATCATATATAAAAAGAATAGCAATTGCTTTTGGAGGAAATAAAAATGGCAAAGAGAACAGACATCAAAAAAATTCTGATTATCGGATCGGGACCGATCGTCATCGGTCAGGCGGCTGAATTCGACTACGCCGGTACGCAGGCGTGTCTCGCGCTGAAGGAGGAAGGCTATGAGGTGGTGTTGGTAAACTCCAATCCCGCAACCATTATGACCGATACTACCATTGCGGACAAGGTCTATATGGAGCCCCTGACGCTGGAATATATCGCAAAGATTCTGCGTTATGAAAGACCTGACGCCATCGTCCCCGGTATTGGCGGACAGACGGGTCTGAATCTGGCAATGCAGCTGGAGAAGAAGGGAATTCTGAAGGAGTGCCGTGTGGAGCTTCTCGGAACCAGTAGCGAGAGTATCGAACGTGCCGAGGACCGTGAGCTCTTCAAGGAAATGTGTATGTCCATCGGCGAGCCCACCATCCCCTCCCAGATCACCTACGGTCTGGAGGAGGCAAAGAAGGCGGCAAAGGAGATCGGTTATCCCGTGGTTCTGCGTCCCGCGTTTACCCTCGGCGGTACAGGCGGTGGCTTTGCCAACAACGAAGAAGAGCTGATGGAGATCGGAAGAAACGCCTTCAAGCTTTCTCCCGTGCATCAGGTTCTGATCGAGAAAAGCGTCAAGGGCTATAAGGAGATCGAGTTCGAGGTGATGCGTGACTCCAATGATCACGCCATTACCATCTGCGGTATGGAAAACGTGGATCCCGTTGGCGTGCATACGGGGGACTCCATTGTGGTGGCTCCCATTCTGTCCCTCAACGATCACGATCTGAAAATGCTGAACGACAGTGCCATTAAGATCATTAAGGAGTTGAAGATCGAGGGCGGCTGTAACGTGCAGTTCGCGCTCAATCCCGAATCCTCCGAATACTACCTCATTGAGGTCAACCCCCGTGTATCCCGTTCCTCCGCGCTGGCTTCCAAGGCAAGCGGATATCCCATTGCCCGTGTGACCGCGAAGATCGCCGTTGGTATGGCTCTGGAGGAGATCCCCGTTGCGGGCGGTACGGCGGCAATAGAGCCCAATCTGGATTATATCGTGGCAAAGTTCCCCCGTTTTCCCTTCGATAAGTTTACCTCGGCACCCAATACCTTGGGTACGCAGATGAAGGCGACGGGCGAGGTTATGGGCATTGGCTCCACCCTTGACGAGTGCTTCTTAAAGTCGGTTCGATCTCTGGAAACGGGCGTTTGTCACTTCCATCATCCCAAGTTCGACACCATGACCAAGGAGGAGATCCTTGACTATATCAAGGAGGCAAAGGACGACAATATTTATGCCGTCACCGAGCTGATCCGCCGCGGTATGTCTGTTGACGAGCTGCACGAGGCGACCATGATCACCGATATTTTCTTGGAATCCCTCAAGCGCATCGTGGAGATGGAAAAGCTTCTGAAGGAAAAGGTGTGGGACGACAAGGCGCTCACCGCCGCCAAGATCATGGGCTTCTCGGATAAGTTTATCGCAAAGCTGTGGGTCACGGAGGAAATCAAGATCTTCCAGCGTCGCCGCGAGCTGAAGCTCTCTCCCGTCTTTAAAATGGTGGATACTCTCCACACAGGCAAATATATCGCCTACCTGTACTCTTCTTATACGGGAGAAAATGCGTCCCGCCTCACCGATAAGAAAAAGATCGTGGTGCTCGGCGCTGGCCCCATCCGTATCGGACAGGGCGTGGAATTCGACTATTCCACCGTTCATGCGGTACAGACCATCAAGAATGCAGGCTATGAGGCGATTATCATCAACAATAACCCCGAGACGGTTTCCACCGACTATACCACGGCGGATAAGCTCTACTTTGAGCCTCTGACCCCCGAGGACGTGATGAATATCATCGAGTTCGAACAGCCCGAGGGCGTAGTGGCATCCCTTGGCGGACAGACGGCGATCAACCTTGCCGAGCCGCTCCGCGACAGAGGCGTGACCATCGTGGGTACCGACTGCGACGCCATCGAGCGTGCGGAAAACCGCGACAGTTTTGAAAAGATCCTTCGTCAGCTGAATATTCCTCAGCCCGAGGGGAAAGCGGTTACTAACATTGAGGACGGCGTTGCCGCCGCCGCAAAGATCGGCTATCCCGTACTGGTTCGTCCCAGCTTCGTGCTTGGCGGACGGGCAATGCAGATTGTATCCAACGAGGATCAGCTCCGCCACTACCTGAAGACCGCCGTTGAGATCGACGAGGATCGCCCCGTGCTGGTGGATAAGTATATCATCGGTAAGGAGGTCGAGGTAGACGCCATCTGTGACGGACGGGACGTATTCGTACCTGGTATCATGGAGCTGGTTGAGAGAACGGGTGTTCACTCGGGTGACTCCATCAGCGTATATCCCGCCTTCAGTATTTCCGATAAGGTGAAGGGAACCATTCTCGGCTATGCGAAAAAGCTGGGTCTGGGAATCGGCATCCGCGGTCTGTTTAACATTCAGTTTATCGTGGATAAGGACGAAAAGGTCTTTATCATCGAGGTCAACCCCCGTTCCTCCCGTACTGTGCCCTTCCTGTCCAAGGCAACGGGCTACAGTCTGGCGGACATCGCCACCGAGGTCATTCTCGGCAAGAGTCTGAAGGAGCAGGGAATCTTCGATATTTACCCCGAGGAAAAGAAGAGATGGTACGTCAAGGTGCCCGTGTTCTCCTTCAACAAGATTCGAGGACTTGACGCGTATCTGTCTCCCGAAATGAAGTCTACGGGTGAGGCGATCGGCTACGACGACAAGCTCAACCGTGCGCTGTATAAGGCGCTTCAGGCATCGGGTATGCATCTGCAGAATTACGGAACCGTGTTCGTGACCATTGCGGACAAGGATAAGGAGGAGGCTCTGCCCCTGATCCGTCGGTTCTACAATCTCGGATTTAACATTGAGGCAACGGTGGGAACCGCCAACTACCTCAAGAGCAACGGAATCCGTACTCACATTTTGGAGAAGATCGAGACGGGAAGCAACGAGATTCAGGACTCCATCCGTCAGGGGCACGTGGCTTACGTCATCAATACCAGCGACCTTCAGTCCAAGGATGCTATTACCGACGGCAAACAGATCCGCGCTTGGGCGACCGAGAGCAACGTGACGCTGTTTTCTTCGCTGGATACCGTCCGTGTACTGTTGGACGTTCTGGAAGAAACCACGCTTTGTATCTCCACGATTGACGCGTAAGCATGACAGAACGGTAGGGGCGCCCCGCAGGGCACGCCTCTACGGTCTGCGGTTATCACTGGAAAAGGAGAGATCATGAAACAAGGAATTTTTCAAATTGCCCAAAACGTTCCGCTGACCGACAGCGTGATGCGGATGCGCCTTTTGGGAGACGTGTCTGACATTACCGCATCGGGTCAGTTTATCAATATCAAATTGGACGGACTGTATCTGCGCCGCCCCATCTCGGTCTATGACAGAGATGAGGAATCGGTGACCATCGTCTATAAGGTCGTCGGCAAGGGAACCGAGCAGATGCGCGGGATGAAGGAAGGCGACTCCTTGGACGTTCTCACGGGACTGGGCAATGGCTACGACCTGTCAGAGGCGGGAGACCGTCCTCTGCTCATCGGCGGCGGTGTGGGAGTGCCTCCCCTCTATCTGCTTGCCAAAAAGCTCATCGCCGAGGGAAAAACGGTCTCGGTGATTCTTGGCTTCAATACCAAATCCGAGATCTTCTGCGAGGAAGAATTCCAGGCATTGGGGGCTGACGTAACCGTGACCACAGTGGACGGCTCCTATGGCATCAAGGGCTTTGTGACGAATGCCATGGAAGGGAAGGACTATACTTACTTTTACACCTGCGGTCCCGAGCCGATGCTCAAGGCGGTCTACAACGCAAGCACCACCTCGGGTCAGTTCAGCTTCGAGGAGCGAATGGGCTGTGGCTTCGGCGCGTGCATGGGCTGCTCCTGCAAAACCCTGTACGGTAACAAGCGGATCTGCAAGGACGGACCCGTGCTCAGAAAGGAGGAGATCCTATGGGAGAAATGAAGGTGACCCTTTGCGGGATCGAGATGGATAACCCCATTATTCCCGCCAGCGGAACCTTTGGCTACGGCTATGAATTTGCCGAGCTGTATGACATCAATATCCTCGGAACCTTCTCCTTCAAGGGAACCACCAAGGATCCCCGCTTCGGAAATCCTACCCCTCGTATCGCCGAGTGTTATGCGGGAATGATCAATGCGGTGGGATTGCAAAATCCGGGTGTGGAAAAGGTCATTGCCGAGGAGCTTCCCAAGATGCGGAAGTGCTTCCATAAAAAGGTCATGGCAAATGTCAGTGGCTTTTCCGTGGAGGATTACGCCTATACCTGCGAGAAGCTGGATACTTGCGAGGCGGTGGGTTGGCTGGAGGTCAACGTCAGCTGTCCCAACGTCCACGGCGGCGGAATGAGCTTCGGTACCTCTCCCGAGGCGGCGGCTGAGGTCGTCAAGGCGGTCAAGAAGGTCACCGCCAAGCCCGTGATCGTAAAGCTCTCCCCCAACGTCACCGATATCGTTGCCATTGCAAAAGCCTGCGAGGCGGCGGGGGCAGACGGCATCAGCCTGATCAATACCATGCTGGGTATGCGGATCGATCTGCGGACGAAAAAGCCCGTGATCGCCAATAAAATGGGCGGATTTTCGGGTCCCGCTATTTTCCCCGTCGCGGTGAGAATGGTGTATCAGGTTGCCAATGCTGTCAAGATTCCCGTGGTGGGAATGGGGGGCGTTTCCTCTGCCGAGGACGTCATCGAAATGATGCTGGCGGGAGCGACTGCCGTTGAGGTGGGTGCTGCCAACCTGATCGATCCCCTTGCCTGCAAAACCATCATCGAGGATCTCCCCCGTGTGATGGCACAATATAAAATCAATTCTTTAAGTGAAATCATAGGAGGATGTAAGTAATGGGAAGAGACGTAATTATCGCCTGCGATTTTGATAGTGCGGAAAAGACGTTTGCTTTTTTGGACAAGTTTACGGGAAGAAAGCCCTTCGTAAAGATCGGAATGGAGCTTTACTATGCGGAAGGACCTTCCATCGTTCGTGAGATCAAGAAGAGAGGACATAAGATCTTCCTTGATCTGAAGCTTCACGATATCCCCAATACCGTCAAGAAATCCATGGCGGTTCTGTCCCGTCTGGACGTGGATATGACTAACCTTCATGCGGCGGGAACCATTCGTATGATGGAGGGTGCCCTTGAGGGACTGACCCGTCCCGACGGAACCAGACCTCTGCTCATCGCCGTGACTCAGCTGACCTCTACCGATCAGGAAAGCATGGAAAAGGATCTGCTCATCGAAAAGCCCATTGCCGACGTGGTCATGCACTACGCCCACAACGCAAAGCTGGCGGGTCTTGACGGCGTGGTTTGCTCTCCTCTGGAGGCAGGTAAGGTACACGATACCTGCGGCGAGAAGTTCCTGACCGTAACTCCCGGTGTTCGCTTTGCCGACGGCGATATCGGAGACCAGAAGCGTGTGATGACCCCCGCCGAGGCGAAGAAGATCGGATCGGACTACATCGTGGTGGGAAGACCTATTACCGCTGCCGAGGATCCCGTTGCCGCATACGAAAGATGCGTGCGGGAATTTGTTGATTGATTGCGGGAGGATAACAACATGGAAGGCTATAAGAGAGAATTTATTCAGTTTTTGGAGAGTGCCGGCGTATTGAAATTCGGTGATTTTACTGCTAAGAGCGGTAGAAAGATTCCCTATTTTATCAATGCGGGAATGATCAAGACGGGCGATGATATCGCAAGACTCGGCGAATTCTACGCAAAGGCTTATTTTGATAAGCTGGGAGCGAAGAAAGCGGTACTTTACGGACCTGCTTACAAGGGAATCTCCCTTGCTGTTTCGGCGGCAGTCGCTCTTTCCAAGAAGGATCTGAACGTTCCGTTCTTCTTTAACCGTAAGGAGGTTAAGGATCACGGCGAGGGCGGCGTGTTCGTCGGTTACGTGCCTGTTGCGGGTGAGGAGATCGTTATTATCGAGGATGTCATCACCGCTGGAACCGCAATTCGGGAGAGCATGGAAATCCTTTCTCATCTGGAAGGCGTGAAGGTCAGCGCAACCTTTATTATGGTGGACCGTAAGGAAAAGGGACAGACCGAGAAGGGCGCGATGCAGGAGATCGAGGAGCAGTTCGGCTTCCCCGTATATTCCGTGGTCGACGTATACGATATCATCGAGTATCTGGAAGAGGACCCCAAGAACGGGGAGAACGTGACCCGTATCAAAAATTATCTGGCAGTAAACGGCGCCAAGGCGTAACCCGTTTTGCCATTGAATGGAGAATGATATGAGAAGTCTGATTGATATTTTGGATTTTTCGGCGGAGGAGATCAACGAGTTGATCGATAACGCCAATGATATGATTGCTCATCCCGAACGCTATTCGGAAGTATGTAAAGGAAAAAAGATCGCCACGCTGTTCTTTGAGCCCTCTACCCGTACCCGCCTGAGCTTTGAGGCGGCTATGCTGGAGCTGGGCGGAAGTGTGATCGGATTTTCCGAGGCGCAGAGCTCTTCCGCTTCCAAGGGAGAAAGCGTGTCCGATACCGCAAAGGTTATCAGCTGTTATGCTGATATTATCGCTATGCGCCATCCCAGAGAGGGTGCGCCCTTGGTGGCGGCAAACGCGGCGTCGATTCCCGTCATTAACGCGGGAGACGGCGGACATAACCACCCCACCCAGACACTGGCAGACCTGCTGACCATCAGCCGTGAAAAGGGAAGACTGACCGATCTGACCATCGGATTCTGCGGAGACCTGAAGTTCGGCAGAACGGTGCATTCTTTGATCAGCGCGCTGTCCCGTTACACGGGCATCCGTGTGATCCTGATCTCTCCCGAGGAGCTGGCGCTTCCCAGCTACATCAAAAGGGATGTTATGGAGAAGAACGGAATGTCCTATACCCAGACCACCGATCTGGAGGCGGTCATGCCCGAGCTTGACGTGCTGTATATGACCCGTGTGCAGAAGGAGCGGTTCTTTAACGAGGAGGATTATCTCCGTCTGAAGGATAGCTACATTCTGACCAACCAGAAGCTGAAGAACGCCAAGAGCGATCTTTGTATTATGCACCCCCTGCCCAGAGTCAACGAGATCAGCGTTGCCATTGACGAGGATCCCAGAGCTTGCTATTTCAAGCAGGTACTGAACGGAAAGCACGTGCGGAAGGCATTGATCGTGAAATTGTTGAAGGAGGCAGGAACCATATGAACATCGATTCCATTCAGAACGGATTTGTGATTGATCACATCCCCGCGGGTCGGGGCATGAAGCTGTATGAGCTGTTGGATCTGGAATCTCTGGATTGCTCTATCGCTCTCATTAAAAACGTGGGAAGCCGTAATATGGGGAAGAAGGACATGATCAAGATCGACGCGGCGATTCCGATCAATTTTGATATCATTGGATTTATCTCCCCCGAGGTGACCGTGAATATCATTCGCGACGGTAAGATCGTGGAGAAAAAGAGCATGGCATTGCCCAAGGTGCTGACGGGCGTCATTCGGTGTAAGAATCCCCGTTGCATTACCTCTTGCGAGCAGGAGCTGGTGCAGAAGTTCAAGCTGACCGATCCCGAACAGCGTGTTTACCGTTGTATTTATTGCGAAACCAAGGCAAATTACGACAACTGAAAAAGAGCCTCCGACGGCAAATCTTGTCGGAGGCTTTTATCGAATAAGGAGAAAGAATATGACAGAAACGAAACAGAAGGGAATGCCTCTGTCGGTGAAGGTCCTTTGTGTCGTCTTGGCATCCCTGATCGTATTAGCGGGACTGGTTTTGCTCGGCGCGAGAGCCTATTTCCGCCTGCCCGCGGGGGAGTATTATAAGGCATCCGAAAAGGGCTTTGAGATTCCTGGGCTTGGCGACAATTTCGTTCCCCAAGGAATGGACTATGACGATCGCTCCGCTTGCTTCTTTGTGACGGGATATATGAGCGATGGTGCTGCCTCTCCCGTGTATCTGATCAAGCATCCCGGCGGAGAACCGGACAAGACGGTCCATCTCGCCACCAAGGACGGAAAGGACTTTGACGGACACGCGGGCGGCTTGACAGTACATGGCGATTACGTTTATATCGCGGGAGGCAGCGACTATTGTCTGTACGTATATTCCTATGCGGAGATCTTGCAGGCTGCCGACGGTGCGAAGATCCACTGCCTCGGCGAATTTTCCACGGGAAGGAAGGAGGATGGAATCCGTGTTTCCTTCACCGCAAGCGACGAGGTTCATATTTACGTGGGCGAGTTTTATCGGGAAGGAAATTACAGTACCCCCGAAAGTCATAAGCTGACCACCGCCGCAGGGGACTATCAGCAAGCGTTCGCCGTGGCGTATGCCTTCTCCGACGGAGAGGATGCGGTGTTTGGAATTGCTCCCACCCCCGTGGTGGCGTATTCCTTGCCCGATTGCGTGCAGGGGATGTGCTTCCAAGACAGGAAGATCTATCTTTCCACCTCTTACGGAACCTCCTTCTCCTATATCTATGAATATAACAAGGAGGATGCCGTAAAGCAGAAGGACATTACCCTCATGGGTACCGAGCTGTCCCTTTATGCCTTGGATTCCGACGCCTTGGAGGAGGAGTACAAGCTTCCTCCCATGGCAGAGGAGATCGAATTTGTGGACGGCAAGCTCTATACCATGTGTGAGTCCGCATCCAATAAATACATATTCGGAAAACTCACCTCCTCCAAATGGTGCTACGCCACCGACCTTGACAAGATGGATTAACTACAAAAAACCGAAGCGGAATTGGCGTACCTGCAATATTGTGGGTACGCCAATTTCGTCAGACTGTAGACCCAAAAAGAACTCTTGCCTCGGCTTTTGCCTTGACGAGAGTTCTTTTTGGGTCTACAGTTAGAAGGGAGCAGCAAGCTACTCCCTTACAAGGTTTGAGATTCTTTTATAGTTTTGATCGTTCGTTTCCGATTTTATTTCAACATCTCGATCAATTTACCGAGAACGGGCTCAAATTTCGCGCCGTACCAATGGTTTTCCTCCTCGGCGGTGGCTTGGATACACGCTACGGTGTAGTCCGCGGCGATCTTGGCGGCGTCGTAGGCACTCTTGCCGCGAATCAGCGCGCCCGCAAAGGCAGAGGCGTAAATATCTCCCGTGCCGTGACAGCTGTTGGGGAGCATATCGTGCTCGTAATAAGCGTATTCGCCGCTCTCGTAAACCACCACGCCCGTTTTTCCTTTTTCATAGGAAATACCCGTGAAGATTACGTTTTTACTTCCCAGAGCCAAGAGCTTTCGGATGATTTCCTCCACGTAGGCTCTGTCATATTCGGTCTTGTATTCGGTATCGGTCAGGAAGCACGCCTCGGTCATGTTGGGAATCACGTAATCCGCCTTGGCGCACAGCCCCTTCATTGCCTCCACAAAGGCGCCGTCAAAGCCGGGGTAGAGCTTTCCGTTGTCTGCCATGGCGGGGTCGATGACCGTCAAGCAGCCTTCCTTGCCGCAGGCGGCGATGATCTCGGCAACATAATCGATCTGCTTGGCGCTTCCCAAATATCCCGTGTAAATTCCGTCAAAGCGGATTCCCTCCTTCTGCCAATGACGGCAGATCGCGGGCATATCCTCAGTCAGATCGCGGAAGGTATAGCCAGAAAAGCCCGCGGTATGGGTGGAAAGCACGGCGGAGGGAAGGACGCAGGTCTCCACGCCGCAAGCGGAGAGAACGGGAAGGGCAACGGTCAGCGAGCATTGACCGACACAGGAAATATCCTGAATGGTGAGTAGCTTTGGATAAGACATTTTTTAAAACCTCTTTACAATTTCAGAAAAGTATGCTATTATTATAACGGGAATTTGATATTATGTAAACGGTCAGAAAAGAATATTTTTTCAATACCAGATTGGAACAAATATGGAAAAGAAAGAAAAGAAATATTATGGATTATATCGGGAGATCAAATCAAAAATCCTGAGCGGGGAATACCGCTCGGGAGAGAAGCTGCCCTCCAAGCGAGTGATGGCGGATCGGATGGGGTGTAGCCTTGTTACCGTGGAGACCGCCTACGGAATGCTGGAGGACGAGGGATATATCCTGTCCCGCCAGCGGAGCGGATATTACGTGAGCCCCATCGACGCCTTTGTCACAGACTCCGCCGCTCGCCCCGTGGCGTTCACATATCTGGAAGAAACGGAGGATCTGCCCCGAGGAGAGCTGGAATATTCGGTATGGTTCAAGACCGTGCGGAAGGTGATCTCCGAGCAGGGCAATCGCTTGTTTATCAAAGCCCCCAATCAAGGGTGCGCCGTATTGCGGAATGCCATTGCCGACTATCTTTACCGATATCGGGGCATGATCGCAGATCCTGCCCGTATTGTTATCGGATCGGGCTCGGAGCAGCTCTATGAGATCGTGGTCAAGCTCTTGGGTCGGGAACGGATTTTTGGGGTGGAGGATCCCTGCTACGAGCAGATCCGAACGGTTTACGGAGAGATGGGCGCCGCGATCTGTCCCTTGCGCATGGGACGGGACGGAATCGAAACCGAGGATCTGCAGAGCAAACGGTTTGACGTTTTGCACGTCACGCCCTTTCATAGCTATCCGTCGGGGGTGACCACCGTTGCCTCCAAACGGCACGAATATCTGCGATGGGCGGAGCGGACGGGAAATTATATTGTGGAGGACGACTTTGACAGTGAGTTTTTTATCCCCGGTAACCCCATAGAATCTCTGTACGCCTTGGGGGGAGGGCGGTCGGTGATCTACGTCAATACCTTCTCCAAGAGTCTGTCTCCCGCCATGCGAATCGGCTATATGATCCTGCCCGAGGAGCTGATCGCGGAATACGACCGCCGTCTTGGGATGTTTTCCTGCTCGGTTCCCGTCATGGATCAGTATATCCTTGCGGAGTTTATCGCAAGCGGCAGCTTTGAGCGCCACCTGAACCGTGTGCGCCGTAGGATCCGACGGGAAAAGGAATAAGATCAAGGAATATTTTTCAACGCGATCGGTTGCAAAACGTTTCGTTTTGTAGTATAATAATAGTATCAAAAAACAAGGAGCGGCTATGAGAATATCCATATGCTTGTTGGGCGTGGACGAGCTTCCCGAACCACGGGAGGAGCTGGCCGCTCTTGCCAAGGGCTTGCCCTTCGGCGAGGAAGCCCGACGGAGATTGCTACAAATGAAAAACAGCTCTGCCCTGCGGCAGAGTCTTGGGGGATTGCTTGCTTTGCGGAGTCTGATGGAGCAGAGGGGAATCCCTTCCGCTACGGTCCTTCGGAGTGAACAGGGAAAGCCGTATTTTGCGGAATCTCCCACGCTCCCCTTCGGGATTTCTCATTCCCAAACCTTGGCGGTAGCGGTGCTGGGAGAGAACGGAGGCGGCTCGCTGGGAGTCGATCTGGAGTTTTTGCGCGAGAATTGCGATCCGACCCGACTGGCGGCACGGTTCTTTTGTAAGACCGAACGGGACGAGCTGACGGGGCTGGGGAATACCCCCGAAGCCTTCCTTCGCCTTTGGACGAAAAAGGAAGCCGCCGCTAAATGCTCGGGAGAAGGGATCGTTCCTTTCCTCGGAAAAGAGAACCTTTCTTGCTGTTCCGATACCTATTCGGTGATCCATCACGGAAAATCCGCTTATTTGACCCTTTGCTGTACCGCCAAGCCCACGAAAGTTACCTTCCTTTGCCAAGGGAAGGGGATTATGATAACCAATGATAACCAATGAAAGAAGGTATTCTTATGAAGCTTCATTCCGCGCTGAGCGCGCAATATCCCCATAAGGCAGAGTTGCATACTCACACCAAGCCATGTAGCCGTTGCGGTCAAGTCCCCCCCGAAGAGGTGGTGGAAAAATATCTGGCAATCGGATGTAGCAGTCTGGCGATCACCAATCATCTTCTCTCCGAGGTCTATTCACAGGGAGATCCTCACGAGCTGGCGGAGCAGTATCTTGCCGACTATTATGCCGCCAAGAAGGCGGCGGAGGGAACCGATCTTTCGGTGTTGCTGGGTGTGGAGATCCGCTTCTCGGAAAACGGCAACGACTATCTGATCTACGGCATTGAGCCTGCGGACGTGGAGCGGATGATCCCGATGCTGAATAGCGGGATCGAAGCCTTTTACAGAGCCTTCAAGAATGACCGTAATTTGATCATTCAGGCCCACCCCTTCCGCAAGAACATGGTGTTGGCACCGTTGGATTCCATTGACGGCGTGGAGAGCTTCAATCTTCACCCCTTTCACAATTCCCGCGTGGCACTGGCGGCAAAATACGCCAAGGAAAACGGGTTGCTGGTGACGGGGGGAACCGACTACCACGATCCCACACACGAGGGGCTCTGCCTGCTTCGCACCGCCGAGAAGATTCACGATTCCTATGAGCTGGCAGAGGTGCTGAAGTCTCGTGATTATTTATTCGATATTTCCGATCATCTGGTGATTCCGCCTGATGTCAAAGACTGATTGAAATAGGAGAAGAAGAATGGCTAAAACGTATACGTGGGAGATTCCCGAAACCGTAATGGATGAAGAAACCGAACAGGAAAAAGAGGTGACCCACGGGGTCTCTCTCGTCTGCTCCATGCTGACGGGAAAGGCAAGGATCACCATTGACGGAACCGAGTTCGATATTAGTACCCGCCCTTTTGGGTTGCGGGGAACCAATCAGGTCTTTCGCTTGGGAGAGATGGCGGCAATCGTGGACTTCCCCAAAAAGGGTGAGCCCGATCTGGTAATTGACGGTACGTGCGTTCGCTCGGGAAAACCGTACGCGGGATAAGAAATACTTATCATTATAAAAATTCCTCGGATGAAAATCCGAGGACTTTTTTTGTTAATGGCGATATCTACCGCCTGAGTTGTAATCCCGATTGTAGTTGCTGCCGTTGGAATCTTTATTATAACGGTTGCCCGACGGATCGCTTGAGTTGCCGTTTTTGTCGTTCTTGTTCTTGCGGAGTGCACGAACGATGAGATAAATAGCGACTCCAGCGATCACAAGCAGTATGATGAGGGTCATGATATCCGAGGCGGATAAGCTCTTTCCGAATACGTTCTCCATGGTGTCAACCACAATGACGGTGGAGATATCCGTCTGCTCGGTGAAGTTCTGCAGGGATTGATCCACGGTGGATGCGGTCAAGGACAGCTGGGTGTAGTTGACCAGGTGGGATGTGGTTCTCTTGTTGTGAGGCTGTTGCGTCTTGAAGGACGACTCCAGCTTCAAAGCGGTGACTTTATCGGTCATCGTATCCATCACCGTCGCCAGATTGGAGTCCAGGGAATACGCATAGTACTCTCCGTTGATCGATCCCCGTACCACGTTGCCGAAGGTAGAGGTTTCGTCTCCGAACATGGTGTTGATCTTGGTGTGGATGTTGTCGCCTACCCATGCGATCGCATAGTAATAATCGGCATCCTCGCTGGTCAGGAATACCAGAAGAAGATTGTCCTCGTAAGCATCCGATCCGCTGAATGCCTTTGCGTACTCTTGATCGGCGTATCGCTGGAAGACTACCTCGTCATATTCGATTCTGCCGCCGTTTGCCAACGAGCCGAATGCCGATCCCAAAATGCTGAGGATCAGAATACCCGTGACCAAAAGCAGAATAATGGGAAGCATCAGCACGCCCATCAATCCGCCGAGGCAACCGCCCCCGCCATAATAACGGGGACCAAATCCCCAACCGCCCCATCCCCAATGAGAATGGAAATGCGGTCTGCGAGGACCTCTGGGACCTCCAAATCCGGGTCCGCCGAAGCCACCTCCGCCGAAGCCACCACCGAAGCCGCCGCCTCGTGATCCTCCTCCTCCGAATCCGCCCCCTCTGGAGCCTCCTCCCGGTCCCGGCATAATACGTTCCTCCCTTTCTATCGTACGTTAGTAATATGGTTACATTATACCATGATTCTATGACGATAAAAAGGCGGAATTATTAAAAAATTATGAATAGTAGGAGAGGGCTTGACACCAAGCGACTATTGAATAAACAATAAAAGTAAAAGTAAAAAGATGAGATCGTCCTTGGAATCTCCTTGGGCGATCAGGAAGATCAGCCCGATGATCAACAGCTCCTCGAAGCCGATTCCGAAGCCCCGCTCTCCCTTGAAAAAACGACCCAGATCCAGCTTGAAGCCGGGGGAAGGGAACAACCGTCCCGCGGGAATCTCCTCGGCGGATGGGTTGGAGCCGCTCGGCTCTTCTACGGGCTCTGGCTGATCTGCAACCGCTATTTCCTCCTCGTCGAGGGCTTCCGTCGCCTCCTCCTTGATTTTTTCTTCCTTGCGGAAAGCGTTTCCGCTGTAATTCTGGGGGATATGAACGTTGCGCGGAAATCTTCCTTGCGGTCCTTGTCGTGCGTACATGATGTTCTCCTTAAGACAATTGCTTGAGCAGATCGGTGATGCGGGACAGTGTGATCATGTAATCAATGGCTTCCCGCCTGCCCTGACTGACGTAGGGCTTGAGGGCACGGAGCAGGCAAGCACGCTTGTCGTCCTCTCCCCGTCCGCCCCCGAGCTTTCCCTTGGACAGTCCCGTGAGTAAGGGGGAGAGGGTAGCCATGACGTCGGATACCTTTTCGGATGGGTCCTCAGTCACCGAGACAGGTGTGTCCGACGGTTCTGACGGTGCAACTGCTTCCTGCTCGGCATCGGACTTTCCGTCCGCACCCTTTGGGGTCCCCCCCAGCGCGGACGCAACCATCGAGATCAGCTCGGGGTGTGCCAGAATGGTTTCCATGGCGCCTGCGATGACATCCCGAGAGGGATCAGCCATTTTTTGTTCGTTTTCCATACGGGCTTACCCCCGTTTTTTTCGATTGGCTTCGTATTGCTCCGCAACCCGCTTCAGATCCTCGTCGGTAGCACTCCGCAGCGCACGACGAATGCTTTCAATGCTGGCAGGGTCAATATTGAACTGAGCGGGGTCAATGCCACTATCCGCTGCCAATCGGTTGATGATGGTTTTGAGTTGACGGTCGTTCATGGACAGTAATTTGTCCAGAGCCTCTCTGTCGATTTGCATGAGTGATTCCTCCTATGCGAAAATAATGAACAATCAAAAGATTTGGGAAATTTTTTGTTCTCTAACAGAATATGCCGCGCTAAAAAAAATGTACCGTTTTTTATGGATTGACGGCGGGAGATTTTTGTGTTATAATATAACAAAGTATGACTTTTTGAGAGATCGCTCATGCTTACTCCGATACATCGTATGCGAGAAGATCGGAAAATATCCGTTTTCAAAACGAAGGAAGGATGATGGTTTAAGATGAAATATTGCTTTATTCTCAACCCCGCCGCGGGAAAAGGCTACGGTTTGGAGCAGCTGCGAGAGGACATCGAGGCGTGTTATAAGCAGAGTGACACAGAGGTGGAAATCTATACCACCATGGGCGTGGGAGACGCCAAGGATTACGTGGCTCGCGCGGTGGCGGAAAATCCCGAGGAGAGCTATCGGTTTTACGCCTGCGGCGGCGATGGCACACTTTGCGAGGTCGTGAACGGCGTTATGGGGCTGGACAATCCTAAGCAAGCGGAAGTGGGTCTGATTCCTTCGGGAACGGGCAACGATTTCGTCCGAAACTTTACCTTCGGTGAAAATTTCTTTGATATACGGGCTCAGATGGAAGCGGAAAGTATTCCCATTGACCTGATCCGTTGCAACGATCTGTATGCCATCAACATGGTCAATATCGGGTTCGATTGCGAGGTGGTAGTAAAAACGGCTCAATTGAAGAGACGTTCCTTTATTTCCTCGAAAATGGCTTACATAACGGGACTTGTCGTTACGTTATTCCGCAAGCCGGGAATCCATGCCAAGCAAATCTTTAACGGTGAGGGAGAAGGGGAGGAAAAGCAATATCTTTTGAATACCTATGCCAACGGAAGCTTTTGCGGCGGCGGATTCCATTCCAATCCCGCAAGCTCTGTGCAGGACGGAAAGCTGGATGCGATCCTCGTCAACGACGTAACCAGAAGAAAATTCCTTTCTCTGGTTGGAAAATACAAGAAGGGTACGCACTTGAGCGGAGAGTTCGCGGATATTTTGAGCAATCAGAAATTGGATCGGGTGGATATGATCTTTGAGGGAGAAACTCCTGTCAGCGTGGACGGTGAAATTGTTACGGTAAACGAGTTGCATTTGTCCATTGCGCCCTTGGCGTTGAATTTTCTTGTTCCCGCAGGCTCTTGGCTTGCGCAAAAGCAGGCGGCAACAGAAGGGGCAACGGTATGCGCCGAGGAACGGGCAAAATGAAATTTTTAGTGCTTTCGGATCTTCACGGACGTGGGGATTTGGCGCGACGCGTATTGGCAATCCACAGGGATGCGGACGGCGTGTTCTTTCTTGGTGACGGCATCCGTGATCTTCCTTTGGAGGACTGCCGCGCGGATGGACGGCTGTTTGCGGGGGTACGCGGAAACTGTGACGTGTTTTCCTTTCGTCAGGAAGAATATTCGTATACCGAGGAACTTTTTTTGAATCTGGGAGAATATACTGTCATGATGATGCACGGTCATACCCGAGGCGTGAAATGGGGGACTGATCGTGCGATTCGGGCGGCGGCGGAGAGGGGAGCCAACGTATTGCTGTACGGACACACCCACGTGGCGGAAGAAGCGTATCTTCCCGCGGGAAGTGAAGTGGACGGATTAGCGATGAGCCGCCCTATGTGGGTTATGAACCCCGGTAGCTTGGGTGCGCCGATTGACGGAAATCCGTCGTATGGCTTGCTTCAGATCCGCAACGGACAGATCTTGCTGTCCCACGGGACGGTAAATCACTAAACGCACGGATGCTGCCCTTAGGAAAGTTTTCGATCGACCTTTTTGAAAAAAGGTCGATCAAAAACTTCCTCGCGGTGTAGCCGTGAAATTGGTGCAAACAAAAGAGCTGTCGCGCAAGCGCAACAGCTGATGGATTTTGAATTAAACGGGTTCCCCTACAGTCTCGGGAGCTTCCAGCTTCGCCGCTTCGGCTGCCTCATATTCCGCTTGATACGCGGCAATGACCTCAGCCTCCAGCATACTGCGGAACTGGGCGTTGATGGGATGTACAATGTCCCGATAGGTTTCGTCCGCATTCTTTCTGCTGGGCATCACGATGAAAAACTTGTCTCTCGCATTGATAACCTTGATGTCGTGTACGGCGAGCTGACCGTCAAAGGTCACCGATACGATCGCCTTCATGGGACCCTCTTCAAAGAGCTTTCTTACCTTAATGTCAGTGATTTGCATTTTTCTGATACCTCCATGTGAGTTGTTTTATGAACTTCTCTTTTTTGCAATTGGATATTTTTTCAACTTGCTGATACTATTATACATGAGTTATTTGACGGTTATACAATCGTTTTAAGTTTTTTTTGTGAAGGACTTTGAAAAAAACCTAAAAAAACACCATTTTATAAACGAAACTTGAAAGAAACGTGAAATGCCGATCCCCTTCGACAAAAGAAGACGGAAGCGGCTTTTTGGAAGGAGAGAACGGTATGGCGACGGAAAATACCCATTACGGCGCGGCTCGGATCGCCGAAATGCTTCGGGATTGTAAAAGCATTTATTTTATCGGGATCGGCGGCATCAATATGTCCTCTCTTGCCCAGATCTCCAAGAAACGAGGATATCGGGTCGGTGGATCCGACCGTTCCCCCACCCCCCTTACCGAACGGCTTGCCAAGGAGGGGATTGCGGTGTTTTACGGTCACCGTCAAGAGCAGGTGGAGCCCTATGACGCTGTGGTCTATACCGTGGCGATCTCCCCCGATAACCCCGAATATCAGTTTGCCTTGCGTCGGGGAATCCCTTGTATCTCCCGCGCAGACTATCTCGGCTACGTCATGACAGGTTACCGTTGCCGTATCGGTATTGCGGGAATGCACGGAAAAAGCTCCTGTACCTCCATGTGTGCCCAAACCCTTCTGGAGGCGAACGCCGACCCCACGGTGCTGTCGGGGGCGGAGCTGTCCGCAATGGGGGGGGCCTACCATGTGGGCGGAGAGGAAACCTTCTTGTTTGAAGCTTGCGAATATATGGATTCCTTTTTGGACTTTAATCCTACCGTGGCGGTAATCCTCAATATTGAGATGGATCACGTGGACTATTTCAAGAGCATGGAGCAGATTCATTCCTCCTACGCGCGGTACGCCGCCCTGACGGGAACGGAAGGCTGTGCGGTGATCAATTGCGACGATGGGGACGTGTTGGCGGCTCTTGTGGACTATCAAGGAACGAAAATCACCTTCGGGATTGAGAATGAGGGTGCCGCGCTTCGGGCGGTGAATTTGGTCGAACGTCGAGGGAAATACTCCTTTGACGTGCTGGCGGATGACGAGCGGTTTTGTCATATCACCCTGAACGTGACGGGACATCATCATGTTTATAATGCCCTTGCTTGCGTGGCGGTTTGCCGTTTGCGGGGCTTGAGGGCGGATGCAATCGAGAAGGGACTTTCTCACTTCGGCGGCGCAAAGCGGCGAATGGAGTGGAAGGGAAGCCTTGGCGGAGCGGACGTATACGACGACTACGGTCACCATCCCACCGAAATCCGAGCCACGCTTACGGGGGCAAAGGGGCTGACCGAGGAGGGCGGACGGCTGTTCTGCGTCTATCAGCCTCATACCTATTCCAGAACAAAGGCGCTGTTTGATGACTTTGTGTCGTCGCTTGGAGTGGCGGATCGGCTTCTGCTGGTGGATATTTATGCCGCCAGAGAGACCGATACCTTAGGGGTCAGCTCCGCGCTGCTGGCGGAACGGATCGGCGGTGGGGCACTCTCCTGCGGTACGGTACAAAACGCCGCCGCCATCCTTCGCGAGGAGGTGCGGCAGGCAGACACGGTGGTCGTGATGGGGGCGGGAGACGTCTATCGGATCTTTGACTGCCTCGGGGATGAACTGAAAAAGAACGGAAAGGAAAAACCATGAGTGGATGTGAAGGCTATGATGCCATTGCGCGGGTTTATGATCAACTGAATCGGGAGCTGGACTATGAGGCTTGGGCAGACTTCTTTGAGGCTTGCTTCGATCGCTTTTTGCCCGCCCGACCTGCCTTGGTGCTGGATCTTGCCTGTGGAACGGGTCGGATGACGAGAACGCTTGCGAAAAGAGGCTATGATATGATCGGCGTGGACGGAAGTGCCGACATGCTATCCGAGGCGTATGCGAGCTTGGAGGGCGAGTCGATTCTGTATCTGCTTCAGGATATGCGCTCCTTCGAGCTGTACGGCACGGTGGGGGCGGTGGTTTGCTGTCTGGACAGCATCAATTATCTGCTGGAGGAAAAGGACGTCGGAACGGTGTTCTCGCTGGTGCATAATTATCTGGATCCCGACGGGCTGTTCCTGTTTGACGTGAATTCTCCTTATAAATTCTCTCAGGTTTACGGCAACAATGCCTACGTGTTGGAGGACGAAACCGAGGAGGACGGAGAGGTTAGGGCGGTCTATTGCGGATGGCAGAACGCTTACAATCGGGAAAGCGGCATTTGCGATTTTTATCTGACGCTGTTTGAGGAGGTCGGGGAAAATAACTATCAACGATCCGACGAGCATCAGCGGGAGCGGTGCTATGAGCCCAAGACCCTACGGACATGGTTGGAGACTTGCGGCTTTGAGGTGCTGGGTGTCTATGGAGATTATGCCTGCGCAGAGCCCACGGATACCACAGAACGACTGTATTTTGTGGCGAGAGCAAAAAAATAAAGGATTGAAACGAAAAGGAAACAATAACATGAATACAGAAAACAAACAATACGCAACCATTCTTCGCGGTATGACCGCTGACGGAAGCGCGCGGATCCACGTCATCAACGCAAAGCCCATTGTGGATGCCGCCGTTGCCGTGCATCATACCGCCCCTACCGCTACGGCGACCCTTGGAAGACTTCTCACGGTGACCTCGATGATGGGATGTATGATGGGAGATAAGAAAAGCTCGATTACCGTGACCCTCGGCGGAGACGGACCCGCGGGAAGGGTTCTTGCCGTGGCGGATTATTACGGAAACGTGAAGGGATATATTCAGAATCCCCAGGTGGACGTACCGAGAAAGTCTAACGGAAAGCTGGACGTGGGGACTGCCGTGGGACGGGGACTGTTGACCATGATTCGCGACGAGGGGGGAAAAGAGCCCTATACGGGATCGATCCCGCTGGAGAGCGGAGAGATCGCCGAGGATATCGCGGCTTATTATGCCAACAGTGAGCAGATCCCTACGGTTTGCGCCCTCGGCGTATTGGTGGATACCGACTGCAGCTGCCGCGCGGCTGGGGGCGTGCTGATCCAGCTGTTGCCCTTTGCGAACCCCGAAACGGTGGATGCCATTGAAAAGAATATTCCCGAGCTTTCCAACGTTTCCAAGCTGTTCGACAGAGGTTTGGATAACAAAGCGATTGCGGATATCGCCCTGAAGGACGTGGAATATGACGTGTTTGACGAGCTGGAGGTGGAGTACCGTTGCGATTGTACCCGTGATCGTGTGGAGCGGGCGTTGATTACCCTCGGAAAGAAAGAGCTCTATCAGATGCTGAAGGAACAGACCGAGGAAGGGAAAGCAGAGGAGCTGGAGGTTTCTTGCCGTTTTTGCGGACGAAAAGAGGTCTTTACCCGTTCGGATATCGACAAAATGCCGATAAAATAAAAAAGAAAAAACACGAAAATATTTTAAAAAATAGTATTGACAAAACAAAACGGTTATGGTATAATAGTCATCGTTGACGGTTCGGACGCAAGCGAAATTTGGAAAAAGAAAAAAGGATAAAAAAATCCAAAAAAAATTTCAAAAAAGACTTGACAAACGAAACAGACTATGATATAATATCAAAGTCGCCGCGAGGATGACATGGGAGCATAGCTCAGCTGGGAGAGCATCTGCCTTACAAGCAGAGGGTCATAGGTTCGAGCCCTATTGTTCCCACCATAAATGGCCCGGTAGTTCAGTTGGTTAGAACGCTAGCCTGTCACGCTAGAGGTCGTGGGTTCGAGTCCCATCCGGGTCGCCATTTAGGTACAGCCCTTGCTGTATGCCTCTGTAGCTCAGTTGGTAGAGCAGGGGACTGAAAATCCCCGTGTCGTTGGTTCGATTCCGACCGGAGGCACCACCTATGCGGATTTAGCTCATTTGGTAGAGCGCGACCTTGCCAAGGTCG
>JAFTPX010000036.1 GCA_017463065.1 Clostridia bacterium | reverse complement strand
TTTTATATGCCGATAGGGGGATATATGAGTAAGAATATTTAAAAAAGGATAATCGATATTACCGGCGCAGAACTTATGCCCGGAGAGCCTACCGTTTGTCTTGGCAACGGAGAACAAGGCTTTGCGTGTTGTTGCGACGAGTGTGATTACTTTTTGCTTTGTTTTCCCGAATTTGATTTCAATAATAAAAAAGAAAATACTGCTGAGAATACTGTTGATCTTGGATAATTGTACAAAAAGGACAGAGAACGAAAAACCCTCTGTCCTTTTCCTGTCGGTAGGTAGCGTATTCTATTGAGTTCAAAACTGTCCTTAAGAATACGTCCCCTTATACGGGGGGATTTTGATTTGCGGATACTTCGTATGTCTTCTCCATTGGGCAGCGAACCTCTTACGTTTCAACAAGGCTGGTTTTGTTCACTTTGTCAATCTGCACAATGTGATGGTTGTGTGACGGGCATCGATGGATAAAATGCCGAAAATCAAAAAGAGGTCGAAAAAACTGAAAAAAACGCTTGACAAGATTCCCGTTTTGCAGTATAATGATAGCATAGTTAGCAAAGGCTAACTCCTGCTCGGGTTACGGTTAGCCGCCCTGCAAAACGAGGCGCAAGAACGCTTTGCGCGGAAAAGAGGAAACCAACGATGATGCCGCTGATTTTTGCAACAGTCGGGGAAGAAAATACCATCAAAAAGGTTGGGGGAACCCCCGAGGTGAAAAAGCATCTGGAGGATCTGGGCTTTGTCCCGGGCGGATGCGTGACCATTATCAATCAGCTTGGCGGTAACGTCATCGTGAATGTCAAGGAAGCCCGTGTGGCGATCAGCCGCGAAATGGCGCAGAAGATCATGGTCTGATCGGTTTGTATCTATAGGTATCGATGGATACTGTTATAGATTGATAGGTAAACGCTGATAGGAGGATGAAGGAATGAACACATTGAAGCAGGCGAAGATCGGCGAGACCGCCCGTGTCGTCAAGCTCCATGGTGAGGGCGCCGTCAAGCGCAGAATCATGGATATGGGAATTACCAAGGGCGTGGAGGTATACGTTCGCAAGGTTGCTCCGCTGGGTGATCCCATTGAGATCACCGTTCGCGGCTACGAGCTCTCTTTGCGTAAGGCGGATGCTGAAATGATCGAGATCGAGTAATCGATCGACCCAACCCTACTTCTTGGGGGTAGCCCCGAACTTTTTTGAACTGACAGTTAGCCGAGACTTACCGCTTGGCTGTGAAAGAAAGGAAAAACACAATGAATTTGAGAATTGCCCTTGCGGGTAACCCCAACGCGGGAAAAACGACCCTGTTCAATGCGTTGACGGGATCGAACCAGTTCGTAGGAAACTGGCCGGGCGTTACCGTGGAAAAGAAGGAAGGAAAGCTGAAGAAGCACGACGGGATCACCGTGACCGACCTTCCCGGTATTTACTCCCTGTCTCCCTACACGCTGGAGGAGGTCGTTGCGAGAAACTATCTGATCGGGGAGCGTCCCGATGCGATTCTGAATATCGTAGACGGCACCAATCTGGAGAGAAATCTGTATTTGACCACTCAGCTTACCGAGCTGGGAATCCCCGTGGTGGTTGCCATCAACATGATGGACGTGGTTCGCAAGAACGGCGACAAGATCGACATTGCGGAGCTGTCCCGTGCCCTTGGCTGTAAGGTCGTTGAAATTTCCGCTCTGAAGGGAACGGGAATCACCGAGGCGGCTGACGCGGCGGTAGCGGCGGCGAAGAGCGGCAAGACGGTTCCTCAGCACACCTTTTCGGGGGCGGTAGAGCACGCCATCGCTCACATTGAGGAGGCGGCAGTTCACCATCTGCCCGAGGAGCAGCAGCGCTGGTACGCGATCAAGATCTTCGAACGGGACGAGAAGGCACTGGAGCAGCTGGCAATCTCCGCGGACGTGATGAAGCACATCGAGGAGGACATTGCCAAGGCGGAGCGGGAGCTGGACGACGACGCGGAGAGTATTATTACCAACGAGCGTTACGTTTACATCGCCGAGGTTATGAAGCGTTGCTACAAGAAAAAGAGTCAGGGCAAGCTTTCTACCTCCGACAAGATCGACAAGGTGGTGACTAACCGCTTCGCGGCACTTCCCATCTTCGCGGCAATTATGTTCCTTGTCTATTACATATCGGTTTCCACCGTCGGTACGTGGGTCACCGACTTTACGAACGACGGTCTCTTTGGCGATGGCTTCTTCTGGTTCGGAAAGGGAAGCGAGGCGTACGCCGAGGCGGCTGACGAGTATGCGGGCGCGCGGGAGATCATTGATGCCTACGTTGCCAATGCCTCCGAGGCGGGACTGGACGTTTCCGCACTGGAGGATGCCATGGGTGCCGAAGAGGTCAATGCTGATACGGTAAAGACCGAGTTGACCGCTCTGGCGGCAGGCTATATGGTAATGGATTCCCTTGATGAGGGTGAGCTGACCGTGGAGTGGGAGATAGAGGACGAGGAAACCTTCGAGTCTTCCACGGCTTCCGCTACGGTTGCCGACTTCGCGAGTGCCATTGATACGGCGTACGAGTACGGCTATACCGATCCCGCTCCCGCCGACTACGGTTGGTGGTTCCACGGAATTCCCGTATGGGCGGAGATGGGTCTGAGCGCGGCGAACGCCCCCGAGTGGCTCTCATCCTTGGTACTGGACGGTATCGTAGGCGGTGTGGGTGCCGTTCTCGGCTTCGTTCCTCAGATTCTGGTGCTCTTTATTTTCTTGGCGTTCCTTGAGGCATGCGGATACATGGCTCGTATTGCCTTCGTTCTGGACCGTATCTTCCGCAAGTTCGGTTTGTCGGGTAAATCCTTTATCCCTATGCTCATCGGCTCGGGATGCGGCGTTCCCGGTATCATGGCGTCCCGTACCATTGAAAATGAGCGCGACCGCCGTATGACCATTATGACCACGACCTTTATCCCCTGTGGCGCCAAGCTGCCCATTATTGCCATGATCACGGCTGCCGTATTCGGCGGCGCGGATAAAGGCTGGTGGTTGGCTCCCGTCTGCTATTTCGTGGGGGTTGCCGCGGTCATCGTTTCGGGAATCATGCTGAAGAAGACCAAGATGTTCGCGGGCGAACCCGCTCCCTTCGTCATGGAGCTCCCCGCCTACCGTCTGCCTACCGTCAGTAACGTGCTCCGCAGTATGTGGGAGCGTGGCTGGTCCTTCATCAGGAAGGCGGGAACCATTATTCTTCTGTCCACCATCTTGATCTGGGCAGGTACCGTGTTCGGTGTGGACGGCGGCAAGCTTGTGGTTGACTTTGCGGGTCTGGAGGCAGGAAGCTTCCTTGATCACATCGGAAACGCCATTGCTTGGATCTTCGCTCCTCTCGGATTCGCTCATCCTACCGCCGCCGTGGCAACGGTGATGGGTCTGGTGGCGAAGGAAGAGGTCGTTGCCGTATTCGGCGTTGCGGACTTCGTGGAGCTGGGTGCGTTGGCGGCATTCTCCTTCCTGATATTTAACCTGCTGTGCGCGCCTTGCTTCGCGGCAATGGGTGCCATCCGCCGTGAGATGAACAGCCCCAAGTGGACGGCGTTCGCTATCGGCTATCAGTGCGTGTTCGCTTACGCCGTATCCCTGATGATCTATCAGTTCGGTTCACTCTTTACGGGTGCCTTTGCGGGCGGTCTCCAGATCCTCTGGCTGGTACTGGCGGTTGCCGTACTGGCGGGAATGGTTTATATGCTGGTAAGACCCTATAAAGAAGCGACCAAGCGAAACAAGTAAGTTCTGTCACAGCTGTTCGTCGAAAGGAGGATATTCTCATGTCAACCGTATTTGCGTGGCTGGGTGCCAATATCGGTACCATCCTGATCTGCGCTGTAATCCTTGCCGTGGTCGCGCTCCTTGTGTGGAGCCTGATTCGGGATAAGAAAAAAGGAAAATCCTGCTGCGGCGGATGTAGCGGATGCAGTATGAACGGAGTATGCCACTCCGATCACAAAAAGAATTCATAAGAAACAGTAGACCAAACGGCGCTTCCTCAGAAGCGCCGTTTGGCTTTTTGTAGTATTTCTATGAAATTTCTATTGCAATTTCGATAATTTTATGGTACAATATAAGAGATTATTTGAGACATTAATGAAAATTGCTTTTTGGCAGATAGGAGAAAACAAATGGATCAAAATAACAAACAATTCAAGCCGTATATTCCCGCGGAGAAGATCACCCCCGAATTTACGGTAACTTCCATTATCATGGGAGTATTGCTTGCCATTATTTTCGGCGCGGCAAACGCTTATCTGGGACTTCGGGTGGGTATGACCGTATCCGCATCCATCCCCGCCGCGGTAATCGCTATGGGCGTGATCCGCGTGATCATGAAGAAAAATTCGATTTTGGAGAGTAATCTGGTACAGACCATCGGTTCGGCAGGAGAATCCCTTGCCGCGGGCGCGATCTTTACGCTTCCCACCCTCTTTCTGTGGGCGGCGGAAGGCAAGATGGAAAAGCCCGGACTTCTTTCCATTACCCTGATCGCCTTGCTCGGCGGTCTGCTGGGCGTATTCTTTATGGTTCCCCTGAGAAATGCCCTGATCGTGAAGGAGCACGGTATTTTGCCTTATCCCGAGGGAACGGCTTGCGCGGAGGTTCTGCTTGCGGGCGAGGAAGGAGGCGCCAATGCGTCTACTGTCTTTGCGGGCATGGGCTTTGCCGCCGCGTTCAAGTTTGTGATTGACGGAATCAAGGCAGTCCCCGGTGAAATTTCCTTGAAGATCAAGGGCTTTTCGGGCGAGATCGGTACCCAGATCTATCCCGCCGTTATGAGTGTGGGTTATATTTGCGGTCCTCGGATCGCTTCCTATATGTTCTCGGGCGGTGTTCTGAGCTGGCTGGTACTGATCCCTCTGATCGTGCTGTTCGGAGAGAATATCGTCATGTATCCTTCCGCTACCCAGACCATCGGCGAGATTTACGCCGCAAGCGGCGCCAGCGGAATCTGGAGCAGCTACATCCGTTATATCGGAGCGGGCGCATTGGCGGCAGGTGGTATCATCAGCCTGATCAAGTCGCTTCCTCTGATCGTTCGTACCTTCCGTGGCGCACTGAAGAATATGAAGGGCGCGTCGGCTGCGGACTTGAACCGTACCACCACGGATATCAATATCAAGATCGTTTTGATTGCGATTGCCATCCTGACCCTTGCGGTATGGCTGGTTCCCGCCATTCCCGTCAATCTCATCGGTGCGATCATTATCGTGATCTTCGGATTCTTCTTCGCTACCGTGTCCTCCCGTATGGTGGGTCTGGTAGGAAGCAGTAATAACCCTGTTTCGGGTATGGCGATCGCAACCCTTCTGGTTGCTACGTTGATCCTGAAATTTACAGGATCGGTTGGTGCCCAAGGTATGAGCGCGGCAATCGCCATTGGCTCGATCATCTGTATCGTGGCGGCAATTTCGGGCGATACCTCCCAGGACCTGAAGACGGGGTATCTGCTTGGGGCAACGCCCAAGAAGCAGCAGATCGGTGAGATCATCGGCGTTTGTGCCGCGGCACTTGCCATCGGCGGTACCCTGTATCTGCTGGATGCGGCTTGGGGCTTCGGCTCGGAGGAGCTGGCAGCACCTCAGGCAACCTTGATGAAGATGATCGTGGAAGGTGTGATGAATGCGGAGCTTCCTTGGAATCTGGTCATCATCGGCGCGCTGATCGCCGTGGTGGTGGAGATCCTCGGGATTCCCGTTTTGCCCTTCGCCATCGGTATCTATCTGCCCGTGCATCTGAACGCTTGTATCATGGTGGGCGGCTTGGTTCGTCTGGTATTTGACAAGATGAAGAAGAGCGAGGAGGAAAAGACGGCGATCACCTCCGACGGTATTCTGTTCTGCTCGGGTATGATCGCGGGTGAGGGCTTGATCGGAATCGTGCTGGCTCTGCTTGCCGTATTCGGCTTGGATCGTGCTCTGGATATTTCGGGGCTGTTGAATCTTCCCGCATGGGCATCCACCCTTGGCAGTATTTTGATCTTTGCGCTGATTATTTTGAGCCTGTTGAAATTCTCGATCTGGAAGAAGAGAAAGAAGCAGTAAGATGGCAAAGCGAAAGAAAAAGGAAAGGCTGTCCGCAAACTATTTGGAAAAGATTCCGCTTCGTCCCGAACAGATTCCTTGGAGCATGGACGACAAGGGAATCGTGACGCTGGATATTGAAAACCGAGGTGCGGTCAACCGAATCGCGCAGGTTTTGTTGAGAAAGCCTAAGGTGTCCCATATTCATCTGGACGAGCAGGGAAGCTTTGTGTGGTCTTTGGTGGACGGCGAGATGGATATCGCCGCAATGGGGGTTTTGGTAGAGGAGCGCTTTGGTGAAAAGGCGCAGCCTACCTATCCGCGGCTTGCGAAATTTTTTCAGATCCTTGATAGCTACGGCTTTATTGAATGGAATTAATGAAGGGGGATATCGTAACGTGCTTTGCGATATCCCCGATTTTGGGAGGGAAACATGATTTCTTTTGAAAGTGATTATATGGAGGGTGCTCACGAGCGTGTCCTCGCCCGCCTGTCCGAGACCAATCGGGAGCCCTTGTCGGGCTATGGCTTTGACCGATATTGTGAGCGGGCAAAGGAAAAGATTCGAGAGGCGTGCGAGTGTCCCGAGGCAGACGTCTCATTCCTTGTGGGAGGAACACAGACCAATCAGACCGTGATCGCCAGCCTGCTCCGATCCTACGAGGGAGTGGTTGCCGCCGAGAGCGGACACATCAATACCCACGAGGCGGGAGCCATCGAATACGCGGGACATAAGGTGCTTACCTTGCCACATCGGGAAGGGAAGCTCGACCCGTCGGCACTTTCCGCATATTTGGAGGGCTTTTACGCCGATGCCAATCACGATCATGCGGTGTTCCCGGGGATGATTTACCTGTCCCATCCCACGGAGTATGGAACACTCTATACCCGTGAGGAGCTGACTGCCATTTCCGAAGTTTGTCGACGGTACGACATGCCCCTGTATCTGGACGGAGCGAGATTGGGCTATGCCCTGGTCAGTCAGGGGAATGATCTGTCCCTTGCCGACCTCTGCCGCCTTTGCGACGTGTTTTATATCGGCGGAACCAAGGTGGGCGCTCTGTGCGGGGAGGCAGTGGTCTTTCCCAAGGGCGCGCCCAAGCAGTTCATGACGATCGTTAAGCAACACGGCGCGCTTTTGGCAAAGGGAAGAGTGCTTGGGGTGCAGTTTGACGCCCTGTTTGAGGACGGCTTGTATTTTGAGATCAGCCGTCACGCCGTGGCGATGGCGGACCGCCTGCGGGCTGGATTTCGCGAGAAGGGGTATTCCTTTTACGTCCAGACCGTCACCAATCAGATTTTCGTGGTACTGGAAAACAAAGCCATGGAACGGCTGTCAAGGGTTGCGCGGTTTGGCTTCTGGGAGATTTTGGATGCCAACCATACCGTAGTTCGATTTGCCACCGGTTGGGCGACGAAAGAGACGGACGTGGAAGCCTTGATTTCGTTGCTGTGAGAGCGTACACGTGAAAAACAGCTTCCGCATTTTCATGCGAAAGCTGTTTTTTTATTTCGTCAACTTTTTTTCAATGGTATCAAACACCAGCGCACGGTCGCTGTCGGAAAGAATGGCGTAGACCACGTAATTGCCAAATACCTTCACCTCCGCCCGTTCCAGCTTAGGTAATTCCTCGGGGGCGTAGCTGGCGATAAAGGCGCTCTGATCCCGCCGCAGCTCTTCCAGATAACGCTGGGAGAGAGCCTTGATCTCCTCTCGGGCGGCTTCGTCGGGGGCGTGGAAAATACCTACCTCATTGATGTCCTCGGAGCGAACCGAATACCTCAGACAAAGATCGTCGGGAAGCTCGGTGTCCTCAAAATAATAGCGGATGTGATCCCTCCCGAAGGTTTCGTAGCCGAAATCCACGGGGATCTGATCCTCCATCGCATCCGACAGCTCGGCACAGGGAAGATCGTCGGCATAGGCGGATTTGCTCCCGCAGGCGCAAAGTAAGGTACAGAGTACCAAAAGCAAAGAGAGCGCGTTTTTTTTCATACCTTCCTCCTTATACGTATCCGTGGGTACGGATATATTGTAAGATCAAACGGTAAGCATCCTTGGTCAGATGATGACCGTCTCCGTTCTGATAGTCCGGTCTCAGTCGCCCCTGCTCGTCCTTCAAAATCTCCGCCGTGTTCAGATATCTGAGCTCGTATTCCTCCGCCAGCGACAGAACCCATCCGTTGATGATCTCAATATAGCTGTTCAGCTCGTCGAGGGTACAGGAATAGTGGGACATGTCCATGTTAGAGGCGACGGGGAAGCAGGATTGCAGAATGATCTTAGTGTCGGGGGAAGCGTCTCGAATGGCGTTCAGCAACGAGCGGTAGCAGGATTTGTAATAGTCCTCCCCCCGCCGTACGTTTTGTACAGCGCCGTTGAGTCCGAAGGTCAGGATCATGAAGCGAGGCTTCCCGCGAGCCGCCGCCTCGCCCACCGTCAGATATTCTCCCGTTTCGGGATAGCGAATGCGCAGCTTCGTAACGGTGGAATCCAGATTGACCGTCCCATTGTCAGGACCCCAGACCTGCTTGGTTGCCGTCCCACCCGAAAGAACCCCGCGGCTTTTCAGATGGTAGGTGGTGGATTCTCCGAAAAAAATAAAGCTGTCAAGATACGATTGTCCCAGATCCTCTCCCTCTTGCAAAATCGTTGGCGGTTGGGGAAGCTTCTCCGTACCCAAGTCCTCGGTGGCGACCGTTGGGAGCGAAGGCTTCCGCCCGCAACCCACAAGGGTAAGGGGAAGAAGAAGGGACAGCGTAATCAATAACAGCTTATTTTTCATAGCGGCACAGCCTTTCCGTAAATTCGGATCGGTCGGCGGTGCCGACGGCATACCACGTTCGGTTATCGGCTCTTCTTGTATCGGTTGGTGTATGCCTCCTCCTGCTCCGCGTTGGCGCGGAAGCGAGCGCGGAAGATGGCAATGACTCCCATGACCACAGCGTACAGAATCGTAAAGGCAAAGAGTCCGATCAGTACCTGCGCCGCTCTCATGGAGGCGGGAAGCAGGAAGCACAGATAAAACGCCATTGCCAGAATTCCGTAGTGCAACAGAAGCCGAATCGCCCCGTGCAGGACGGTCAGACGGCGCAGGGCTTGCGCCATTGCCGCGAGAACGGAGAAAATAAACATCAGAAGCAGACGCTCCGCGGAGAGAAGAACCTCTTCCTCGGCGACGTTGACGATCAGCATCAGCAGGGAGTACAGAGCGGCGATCAGCGTGAAATAGACCGACGAGTCAGTCAGCAATTTTTTCAGAACGGTTTTGGTATTCATGGTATACGGTTGATCCTTTCGGTAGTGTACCCTTACAATATACCATATATACGCAAATTTTTCAAGTTGAAATCGAGAGATTTCTGTAAATTTTTATCGGAAAGCCTTCAAATATTGTTCAGCATGATCTCTACCAGCTCGTCGAAGGCGTGGGAAAGCTCTCCCCGAAGACGTCCCATGAGGATGATGGATTGAGCGTAGGAACGGGGAAGGGATCCCGCATGAAGCTTGGCGAGGATGGCGGTGTGAGCGCATCTGCCCTCCGAGAGCAATTGGCGGAAGCCCTGCACGTCGGGGATCTCGTCAGGCTTTCGGATCCGCTTGAGCATGGAGACCGAGGAGGCAAGGGAGTCCGCCAGCCGTATGCAGAGCCGCCCTTCCTCGTTGTGTCTGGCGGAGGGTGGCACTGCAGGATGATTCAGAAGCTCCGACGCACTGTCCACCACACGGGACAGGGCATGAGCGCAGGCGGCGAGATTGTCTCGCTCAAGGGGGGGAAGAAAATCGGAGAATAACGCGTCCTCCAGCTCGCAAACCGAGCGGTCACACGCCCGCCTCAAGGAGGAGAGATCCTGCCCCCGCTCCATAGCGGAGCCGCCGCAGGCAAGATTCACCGCCGCGCGAGCCAGCTCGGAGAGCTTTTCTAATTTCTCGAAATAGTTGTATTTGACCATACGATCCACCTTTCCAATGTTCTTGCGGAGATACGATTTTGATCTGATGGCAGAGACGACCCGTTACAGTACGGTTGTCAGATAGGATAGAAAAAAACCAATGGCGCCGCAAAAGGGAAAGGTCAGTCCCCAAGCGGCAAACAGCTGCCCCGCGATCCGAAGATCCACGCCGTGTTTTTTGCAAAAGCCCGTTCCCATGATGGCGCAAGCCTTGGAATGGGTGGTGCTGGCGGGAATTCCCAAAAAGGAGCAGACGGCAAGGATGGCGGTGGAGGCGGCATCGGAGGCACTTCCCCCCGCGGCATCCAGCTCGGTCATGTCACACCCCACCTTTTTGATGATGCGGGAGCCGCCCAGCATCGTCCCGAGGGTCATGACGGCGGCGCAGGCAAGGATCACGGCGAGAGGGATTGAGCCGTCCTGCTCGGAGCGGAACCCACTCAAGGAAAGTCCCAACAAATACACCCCCATAAATTTTTGGGAATCCTGCGCCCCGTGCAACAAAGCGCTTCCCGCCGCGCTGATGCATTGAGTGCGCATAAAGGAATGCATGACCCGTCTTCGCTGACGGCGTGCCAGAACCCGAAGCAGAACCGAGTAAAAAAGAAACCCCAACAAAAAAGCGGGGAGCGTGGTGACGAACAGTCCGAGAAGCACCAATCGCCATTGCTCGGGATTGATGGCGTCGAAGCTCATTCTCCGTGCCAGAGCGGCACCCGTGATTCCCGAGATCAGCGCGTGACTTTCACTGGTGGGCAGACCGAATCGCCAAGCGACGGTCGCCCAAAGGATTACGGCAAACAGCCCCGAGCAAAGAGCGACAAGCGAGGCGGTGGGGTCGGAGTCGAACTCCACGATCCCAAATAGGGTTTGCGCCACCTTGGGACTGAGGAGCGCCATGCCTACCGCCCCGATGAAATTGCAAACGGCGGCAAGGATCAAAGCCCCCGTAGGGGAGAGGGCATGGGTGGAAACGCAACCCGCAATGGCGTTGGGCGCGTCGGTCCAACCGTTCACCAGAATCACGAGGAAAATAAGAACGGTGAATAAAACGATCATCGCGTACCTCCAAGGGGAATATCGCTATGGTATCTTATGAGTGGGGTACGCCATTCATTCCGAAAGACAAGCGCGGACAACTTGAAAAATTTTGCAGGAAGGGAATACAATGTGTGATCAGAAGCCTTCGCTAAAAAAACAAATCTTTTTCTCCGCACTTGGGGACAGGCGCGGAGTTTTTGATTGACAGAGACATAGGAAGTGTGGTATAATAATAGGGAATTACAAGAAAGAGGGAGGAGCGTACGCTCATGGATCAACCATTACAAAAACGGGTACAAAAACTGCGGGAGGATCTGCTATATCATTCCGAGCTCTATTACGTCTACGACTCTCCCGAAATCTCGGACTACGACTACGACAGGATGTTCGCCGAGCTGAAGCGGCTGGAGGAGGAGCATCCCGAGTTATACGATCCCGCCTCGCCCACGCAACGAGTGGGTGGGAAGGCGTTGGATAAATTTGAAAAGGTGACCCACACCGCGCGCATGGACTCTCTGGCAGACGTCTTTTCCTTTGAGGAGGTAGAGGACTTCTGCGCTCGTATGGCGTCGGAGGTGAACCGCCCCGCCTATTCGGTAGAGCCCAAGATCGACGGACTTTCCGTTTCTCTGATTTACGAGAACGGTGTCTTCGTCCGAGGGGCGACACGGGGAGACGGTGTGGTAGGCGAGGACGTGACCCAAAATCTCAAAACCGTCTTTTCCATTCCCCTGACCCTTCCCGAGCCCTTGACCCTGACCGTTCGGGGAGAGGTCTATATGCCTCGGGCGGTTTTTGAGAAGCTCAACGCCCGCCGAGAAGAACAGGGAAAAGCCCTGATGGCAAATCCCCGCAATGCGGCGGCGGGCTCCTTGCGTCAACTGGATCCCAAGATCACGGCGGAGCGGAAGCTGGATATTTTCGTGTTTAATTTCCAAGGAGGCTCTCTGTACGAGGACGGGCACGCCCCCGTCACTCACGCCGAGACCTTGGATCGCCTTGGGGCACTTGGCTTCAAGGTCTTGCCCATGCGCCTGACCACCGACGATCCCGCGGCGATCCTTCGCCATATCGGACAGATCGGAGCGGCACGGGACGAGCTTGCCTACGACATCGACGGCGTGGTCATCAAGCTCGACGACCTTGGAAACCGACGGCTCATCGGAGAGGGAACCAGTACCCCCCGTTGGGCGGTTGCCTATAAGTTCCCCCCCGAGGAAAAGGAAACGGTGCTGGAGGATATCACCATTGCGGTGGGACGGACGGGGGTGCTGACCCCCGCGGCGGTCCTTGCCCCCGTTCGGTTGGCGGGAACTACCGTCAGCCGCGCCACCCTTCATAATTTGGATTTCATTCGCCAGCGAGACATTATGCTGGGCGACCGTGTCATCGTCCGCAAGGCGGGAGATATCATTCCCGAGGTAGTTTCGGCGGTGAAGGAAAAGCGAACGGGCGGGGAGCGGGTGTTTGTCATGCCCGAGACTTGTCCCTCCTGTGGGGAACCCGTGTTCCGTGACGAGAGCGAGGCGGCGGTGCGGTGTACCAATGCGGCTTGTCCCGCCCAGCTTTGGCGCAGTATCGAGCACTTTGCCTCGAAAAACGCCATGAACATCGACGGCATGGGACCCCAGATCGTGGAATTGCTTCTGTCCAACCATTTGATCGCCGATGCGGCGGATCTGTATCGCCTTCGAGCGGAGCAAATCGAAAATCTGGAGCGGATGGGCAAAAAATCCGCCGACAATCTGATCCGCGCCATCGAAGCCTCCAAGTCCGCGGGGCTGGAGCGCTTGGTTTACGCCCTCGGTATCCGCAACGTAGGCGAGGTGGCGGCGGCGGCTCTGGCAGGAAAATACGGAACCTTGGATGCCTTGATGGCGGCAACGGCGGAGGAGCTTTGCCAGATCCCCGACTTCGGGCAGATCACCGCCGATTGCGTGGTGAACTTCTTCTCTCACGAGGGGAACCGCGCCCTTTGCCGTAAGCTGACCGAGGCGGGGGTTCTGACCGTCTCCACCGCGAAGCCTGTGGAGGATCTCTTCGCGGGTCTGACCTTCGTGCTGACGGGAACGCTTCCCACCATGTCTCGTGACGAGGCATCCGCGCGAATCAAAGCCAAGGGCGGCAAGGTCAGCGGAAGCGTATCGAAAAAGACCGCCTACGTGGTGGCGGGAGACGCGGCGGGAAGCAAGCTGACCAAAGCGAAGGAGCTTGGTGTGACAGTGATCTCCGAGGAAGAGCTGCTCCGCATGATGGGGGAATGATCTGAGAGGGTCAGACCCCCGTGTACTCCAAAATTCCCTGATAAATTCCCTCGGCGAACAGCTCGGGACGGGTGGACATGAGCATGGCGTCGTTGTAGTTGGTGATAAAGCCAAGCTCCACCAGTACGGCGGGCATGGCGGTGCGGCGAAGCACGTAAAGCCCCGATCGAACCTTCATGCCGCGGTTCCGCAGACCCGTGGTTCGGTTCAGCCAGTAGAGAATGTCCTCTCCTAGCGAAAAGGCGGCGGAGGGGGAAGAGAAGGCAAATGCCTCGCTTCCCGTGGCGCTTTCAATGGAGGAAGCGTTGGTGTGCAGACTGATAAAATAATCCGCCCCCCAGGAATTGGCGTCCTCCACACGAAGGCGGAGGCTGGAAGCGTTGGAGGTGCCGATCTGGGTGTCGGCGGTGGGACGGGAGAGCCGTGCCTCGAAATTTCCATTGGCACGGAGAAGTCGTGCGAGCTCAATGCCGATGGGGAACACGATATCCTGCTCCCGCAGTCCGTTTCCCTCAGCCCCCGCGTTGGGATTGAGAGGGTTATGTCCTTGATCGATATAAATTTTAATCGCCATAGCAAGATCCTTTCTTATGTGTTCTACGACTATCCTATTCCGTTTGGGGGAGGATGGTGACGGAAAAAGAGAGGATGGATTTCAAAAAAAGAAGCTTGAGGTTTCACAAATGATGAACGAGGAAATCAAAAATAAAACAGAGGACGGTACGCTGTATCTGGTGGCAACGCCCATCGGAAATCTGTCCGACCTGAGTGAGAGAGCCTTGAAGGTGCTGTCGGAGGTGAGCTTTATCGCCGCCGAGGATACGAGAAATTCCTTGCGCCTTTTGACGCATTTCGGCATCTCCAAGCCCATGCTCTCCTACCACGAGCATAACCGACGGGAGCGTGGGGAGGAGATTGCGGCGCGGTTGGAGTCAGGCGAGTCCTGCGCCCTGATTACCGATGCGGGAACCCCCGCCATCTCCGATCCCGGGGAGGATCTGGTGGCGCTTTGCGCGGCGCGGGGGATCCCCGTGACCTCTGTTCCGGGAGCGTGCGCCATGATCACGGCACTGACCCTGTCGGGACTTCCCACCGCCCGCTTTACCTTCGAGGGCTTTTTACCCGTTACTAAAAAAGAGAGACGGGAGCGGTTGGAGCTGCTTGCCGCCGAAACGAAAACCATCCTCCTTCACGAAGCCCCCCACAAGCTTCGCGCGACCCTTGCCGATCTGGAAAAGACCTTGGGCGGGGATCGACGGATCGCTCTTTGTCGGGAGCTGACCAAGCGGAATGAGGAAATTTTGCGTACCACCCTTTCGGAGGCAATCGCATATTATGAAGAGCGAGAGCCGAGGGGAGAGTACGTCTTGGTGCTGGAGGGCGGTCGGCTCAGCAAGCGATCGTCAGACTCCGCCCTTGACGGCATGACCACCGAGGCGGCGGTTGCCCATTATCTGGGAGAGGGCATGAGTCGAAATGAGGCAATCAAGGCGGCGGCGAAGGCGCTGGGGCTGTCTCGGAACGAGGTTTACGACCGTATGAAAAACAATTGATTTTGCGGATCTGATCCCTTTTTGGCGAAATTTGAGAAAAAATACACAAAAGTCAAGTCGCTTTTCTCGCTACATTCTACTTTATTTTGTGGAAAAGGGTCTTGATTTTTGCGGCGTTTTATGATATCATATCATGTATAATCATGTAATAATTATGAAAGGAATATACAAACATGGAAAAGATGAAAGTCGGCGTGGTCGGCGCGACGGGTATGGTTGGTCAGCGCTTTTTGACTTTGCTGGAGAATCACCCTTACTTTGAGGTTTCCGCTCTTGCGGCTTCTGCCCGTTCCGCGGGAAAGACCTATGGAGAGGCGGTCGGCGACCGTTGGAAGATGAAGACCCCCATGCCTGAAAAGTATCGGGATATGATCGTTCACGACGCGGCGAAGATCGACGAGATGGGAGCACTCTGCAGCTTCGTATTCTGTGCCGTTGACATGAAGAAGGACGAGATCAAGGCACTGGAGGAGGCGTACGCGAAGCACGAGATCCCCGTGGTCTCCAACAACTCCGCCAACCGTTGGACTCCCGACGTTCCCATGGTGATCCCCGAGATCAACGACGCTCATCTGGAAGTGATCGAGGCGCAGAGAAAGAGACTGGGAACCAAGAGAGGCTTTATTGCCGTCAAGCCCAACTGCTCCATTCAGTCCTACGTTCCCGCTCTGACCCCTCTGCTGAAATATAAGCCCACCGAGATCGTGGCAACCACCTATCAGGCAATTTCGGGTGCGGGCAAGACCTTCCGCGAGTGGCCCGAGATGATCGATAACATCATTCCTTACATCGGAGGCGAGGAAGAGAAGAGCGAGCAGGAGCCTCTTCGGGTTTGGGGTAAGGTAGAGAACGGCGAGATCGTTAAGGCAGACGCTCCCGTCATTACCACCCAGTGCATCCGTGTGCCCGTTTCCGACGGTCATACCGCGGCGGTGTTCGTGAAGTTCGAGAATAAGCCTACCAAGGATGAGATCCTTCGGGCGTGGGCAGAGTTCAAGGGTAAGCCTCAGGAGCTGGGACTGCCCAACGCTCCCGAGCAGTTCATTACTTACTTTGAAGAGGATAACCGTCCTCAGGCGGCGCTGGACCGTGACATTTACGGTGGAATGGGCGTAACCGTGGGTAGATTGCGTGAGGATAAGATCTACGACTATAAGTTTGTCGGTCTGTCTCACAATACCCTTCGCGGCGCGGCAGGCGGCGCGGTTCTGATTGCGGAGCTCCTTTACAGAGAGGGCTATTTCAATTAACCATCCATCGGGGAAGTCGGAATACGGCTTCCCCGATTTTTGTAACCCGAAAACTCCGCCGCTATGGCGGGGTTCCATAAAGGCTTAGCCGACAATTGGAAATCGGATAAAAGTAAGCGCAGAATGCTTTTGTGTCAAAGGCTCCCTCCGAGAGGGAACCCTGTCTCTGGGGAATATTATCGGAGCGAACCTGTTCAATTTGGTCTTGGTCAGCGGAATCGCCACCCCAAGCTCTCCCTTCGACGTTCCCGCGCTGATTCGTCAAAAGCTTTCGAGAACACAGGGAATTGTGTTGCAAGATAAAATAACCGTTTTTCGGGCGGCTCGCAAACCCGCAAGCCGCCCGAAAAAATTTTTTGAAAAAATTTAAAAACCTATTGACATTTGAAAAAAGTATGATATAATATAATAAAGAATGATTCTCAATAAGGAATAAATATTATGAATAACAACACTCATAAACGGAATACCTTGCAAAAGAGAATCGTTTCAGACGTCTTTTGTGAGATGCATAATCATCCCTCGGCAGGAATGGTTTACGAGGCGGTGCGGGAAAAGTTCCCCAACATCAGCCGAGCAACCGTGTACCGTCTGTTGGCGGAGGCTGCGGAGGAAGGGAGGATCCGGCGCTTGAAGCTGACCGACGCCAACGATCGCTACGACGTCACCTTGAAACCCCATTATCACGTGGTTTGTCGGGGATGCGGAGCGGTGGCGGACGTGGATTCGGAGCTTGTGGACGAGGCTCTTGCCGAACGGGCAGTAGGATGTGAGGGATTCCTCATCGAGGGCTGTCACGTGGAGTTTGTCGGCGTTTGCGAAGGATGTCGCCAAGAACAGTTGAGTCAAAATTAAATAAAATTTAAATTTTTAAATTCAAAGGAGATTAAGGATTATGGCAAAATGGGTATGTTCTGTATGCGGTTACGTTCACGAGGGAGACAGTGCTCCCGAGAGATGTCCTCAGTGTAAGGTTCCCGCGGAGAAATTCAGCAAGCAGGAAGAGAATCAGATGACTTGGGCGGCAGAGCACGTAGTAGGCGTGGCTCAGGGCTCTCCCGAGGATATCATGATGGATTTGCGGGCAAACTTTACGGGTGAGTGCACCGAGGTTGGTATGTATCTGGCAATGGCAAGAGTAGCGGCAAGAGAGGGATATCCCGAGATTGCGCTGTACTGGGAAAAGGCAGCTTACGAGGAAGCGGAGCATGCGGCAAAGTTCGCTGAGCTTCTGGGCGAGGTGGTTACCGATAGCACGAAGAAGAATCTGGAGATGAGAGTAGCGGCAGAGAACGGTGCCACCGAGGGCAAGTTTGATCTGGCAAAGCGTGCCAAAGCACTGAATCTCGACGCCATCCATGACACCGTACATGAAATGGCAAGAGACGAGGCTCGTCACGGCAAGGCGTTCCAAGGCTTACTTGACAGATATTTCGCAAAGTAAGATCGAAAACATATTAAGCGGAGATTTCTCTGAGAGGAGAGATCTCCGCTTCTTTTTTTGTTAACCCAAACCCATGCCATAGTCGCGTGAGGGGGGAGGGTATAACGAAGAGATAAAATCCATGAGTTGTAGAGATCGGCGTCCTCGACAGTCCATGATAGCATATCGCTTTTCTTTACTTTTTGGACCGTCGGGGACACTGGTCCCTACCAGTTAAAAAACAAAAAATCAAGCAAAAGCAAATTCGTTTACGGTAGCAAGTATCCGCTGCGCGGCTGACAGACCAATACACGGTTAGGATTTGCCCGAAACTGAAATCCCCATAGGGCGCGTGTTCTTAAGGACAGTTTTTGAAATTTAATAAAATACGTTACCTACCGACAGGAAAAAGGATAGAGAAAGCAAATGCAATCTCTGTCCTTTTTTCTTGACAAGCACTGACTTAATTAAAGACAACAAGATTTTGCCAAAAGAAACGTAAAGGCACTTTTGACATTAGCATATCAAAAGCCTATGTGACTACCTTCCGGGAGGTAAAAAACAGCCTCCCTTGTGTAAAGGGAGGTGGCACGGCTTGCCGTGACGGAGGGAGTGTAAACCGTTAGATTTTCACTCAAAACAATCCCTCAGTCGCTTTGCGACAGCTCCCTTTACACAAGGGAGCCTTGGTTGGTGCAAGTTTATTTGTTTACAAACAGACGGAAATTTTGTTGTAGTCTTTAATTAATACTTACGAAGCATTGCTTTTGTGGGCACAACGCCAACGGCGTC
>JAFTPX010000035.1 GCA_017463065.1 Clostridia bacterium | reverse complement strand
GTGGGATACCGAGACCAGAAAAGCCTGCGAGGACGCCGGCGTGCTGCTGCTGTAATTCTGCAGCGCACCCAAAAAGCCTCCCTTGTGTAAAGGGAGGTGGCACGGCTTGCCGTGACGGAGGGATTGTAAAAGGTTAGATTTCGTTAAAACAATCCCTCAGTCGCTTCGCGACAGCTCCCTTTACACAAGGGAGCCTTTTTTGTTCATCTATACCTTGTCATTTTTCTTGACAAGCACTGCATTTGTGTCCACAAATACGAAAATATGGCATACCTCTTTCGAGATATGCCGTATTTTTGAAAAACTGTCCTTTAGAGTAACTCTCTAATGAGGTTCTTCTTTTTGGAGCGAGTAACGGGAATCGAACCCGCAGCATCAGCTTGGGAAGCTGAGGTTTTACCATTAGACTATACCCGCGAACAGTTATATTTTACCCTTTTTTTATGGCTTTGTCAAGCGGTTTTGACGGAAATCTTCTGTTCGCGTTCAATATTTTTTCAAGAAAGGTCGAAAAACCGAAAATGGAGGAGACGCTTACGATTCTTCGGGGACTGTCGACTGCTTTTTCCCGAGGAATCCCCAAATGACGGCGGCGAAAAACCGAATCGCGTTGGCAACAAGGATCGACCAAACGAAGCCGTTCAAGCCCCCCAGCACCGTACCGATGGCAACGCAAGCAAAAAATTCAATGGCATAGGCGCCGTTGAAGAAAAACTGCTTTTTCTCTCCCTTGAAGCGGAGCAACACCATCATCAGAACTCCCGAAACGAAATAGAAGATCTGTCCGAGGATGGCGGGTGCCAGATACGGCATGACCTCCCCCACGTTATCGGGATAAAGAATGCGGATCAGGATGGGCGACACCAGCATACAACCGCCGAAGCCGACCGCGCCGAAGACCATCGCCGCTCCGATGATCACCGTCCAGATCTTTGCCGTCAGTTCGCCGCGATAACGAACCAGATAGCTGATAATGATCGCATTGATGGGAAGGGTCAGCATGGAGACGATCTTTCCTACCAACGAGGCGATATAATAGGTGGTAACCGCCGTACCGTCGCCCGTAATGGCAAGCAGAAGAATGCGGTCGGCGTGAAGGGTAATATTGTCAATAAAGGCGGAAAGAAAGACAAACCCAATGCTGGAAATGATCGGAATGAGATTTTTCGTGCGCTTAAAGAAAGGGGGTCGGAAAATCGTGCCGCAAAAGCAAACGTACAAAAATGCCAGCGTCTCGCCGAGGATCAACGTCAGCATCCACTGTCCCGAGATACGAAACAGAAGAAGTCCCGCCGCGTATCCCACAGAGATCAGCACGTAGTAGATCATATAACGGAAAAAGTTCGTGCTGATACGGAACTCCACCTCCGCATAATATCGAAGCATAGTGGTAAACATAAGAAGAACGTAAAGAACAACCGTGATCGGAGTGGCGAGCTTCAGATAAAACAGATAGGAAATGCCGATCACGCTTCCTAAGATTCCCATTGCCAGCAGGATCAGATTGTAATCACCGCTCTCGGTTCGACCCTTTTCCACCCCCAGCAGACGGGAGCAGTTCACCGCATAGCCGCAGGTCCCTGCGGTAATGGCAATCAGGGATAGGACCGACAGCGCCACACCGTAGCGATCCGCGCCCAAGCGGCGCTCGAAGTACGGGTAGACCAACAGCTGAATGACCATATTGAAAATGGCGGCGGCGCCGATGCTGTAGACCAGATTCAGAACCTTTTTCTTATTCTCATCGGAAAGAAGAGCTTTGATCTTTGAACTCATGACAGTTGCCGAAAACGGCTCCTTTCGTTTTTTATTCATGGAATATCGCAAGGAAATACACCCGCGAAGCAAGTTTTTCTTTTTTCATTATACCACGAACGGGCGGCTTTGTAAAGAGATTTTCTCCGAAAAGCCCCGTTTCCTCCGCCGAAAAGGCTTTCTTCCCAAAAAGACTTGACATTCTGTTGAAAAAAATGTATAATAGGAGTATTATGGAAAGACTGTAAATTGGGAAAGGATACCATCAACATGGTCAGTGTAATTATTCCTGTTTATAACGGCGAGCAGTATATCCCCCGCTGTCTGGATACCCTGTTTTCCTTGGGCGGCTCAGGTATGGAGGTCATTGCGGTCAACGACGGAAGCCGTGACGCATCCTCGGCGATCCTGCACGAATACGCCTCCCGCTATCCCGCACTGAAGGTCATCGATCAGGAAAACTCGGGAGCGGCTCGGGCAAGAAGAAAAGGGATCGAGGCGGCAACGGGCGACTATATCGGATTTTTGGATATCGATGACTGTGCCGAGCCTGATATGTATGAAAAAATGGGCGAAAAAGCGATGCAAACGGGTGCCGATATCGTGTTTTGCGATTACGTGACCGAGTATCCCACCTCCTCCCGCGTTGTGAAAAACCGCTTCGATCAGGGACAGACCTTCCCTCTGCGAGGCGTGGAGGCAATGCGGTATATGCAACGCAGGCAGGCGATCTTCTCCTTCCCTTGGAACAAGATCTATCGCGCGGAGTTACTTCGCTCAGTAGAATTTCCCGAAGGAAACTTCGTGGGAGAGGACTACAATATGCTTCTCCAGCTGTTTGAAAAAACCGACAAGATCGAGTATCTGGAGTTGGTCGGCTATCACTATGCCATGACAGACAACAGTGCCAGCCGAAGCGGGTATTCCGAAAGCACTCTCCGTGCCTATCGGCATTATCAGGAGGACTACGAAATCGTGTGCCGTCTCCATCCTGACATGAAGAGGGACGTCACCAACTATCTGATTATCGAGTACATGGCTTGCGTGATCGCCATGGGACGAAATAAAACCTACAACCGAGGCATGATCCGAGAGATCAAGCGCTTCGTTCGGCGGGGGCTTTGGGGCTTCCTGACGGCAGGCTACGTTTCTTTGACCATGAAAGGAAGTGCCGTGGCACTCCTACTGAGCTATCGGCTGTTGATCGCCGTTTATCGGCTAATCGCATAATCTGAAAAAACGCGGAAAGGAGACAATCCTTGAAAAAAGCATTCAAAAGTCTGCAAGCCCGATTCGTCACCAAGGAATACAGCGTGTTATTTATCGAGACGATTCTGGTTTTCGCGGCAATCTATCTGCTGGGCTCACTGGTGACGGGGGGCAAGCTTCTGACCTCGATCTTCTTTTTGAACACAGAGGACGCGTTTATGGATTTCTTCAACTCGATCCGTGACGCGGCACAGGGGGTCAAGGCGTACACCGATCGGCACGTGATCTATCCGCCCATGGCGAATCTGATCTTTTATCTGCTGTCCTTCCTCTCTCCCGACAAATACAACAACACCCGTTTCGTTCTTCGCTACAGATGGAAATTGTACGACGAGACGGTACAAATGATCACCGTTTTCGTGATCGTTTGCGTAATCCTTCTGTTCTTCACTCTATTCAAGAGCCTTAGCAAGAATCTATCCCTCAAGCGGCGGCTGCTGTTGGTGCTGGTTGCCGTGGGAAGCGTTCCTTGTCTGAATCTGTTGGAGCGGGGCAATCTGCTGATCGTTTCTCTGATCTTTCTGCTAATCTACGCCATGACCTATCACAGCAAGAGCCGACTGTTACGTGAGCTGGGACTGATCGCTCTCGCGCTGTCCTTTTCTCTGAAGCTCTATCCTGTGCTCTTTGCGTGGATCCTGATCGGAGACAAGCGTTACAAGGAGTTTATCCGTTGCGCTATCTACTGTCTGGCAACGCTGATCCTGCCCTCCTTCGCCTTTGGCGGTCCCGCCATTCTTCTGACCATCGTGCAGAATATCTTTTCCTTCTCCTCGGGCTCCGGCGGCGCGCAGGGTGCCATCAGCTCCTTCCTCCACGTTCCCTCGTGGGTGGTATCGGGCCTGCTGTATCTATTGTTTTTGCTGTGCGCGCTGACCTTCGTGGCAGCCCCCTTCGTTCATCGGGAGCGTTGGAAGGTATGGACCGTCGGCTGTATCGCCTTTATCGCCTTCCCATCCCTGACCTCGATCTACGCTTGGCTTCTGTTCCTCATTCCGCTGATCTTCTTGTTTAACGAGAAAGCAAGCGGCAAGGAAAATCTGCGATACTTCCTGCCCATTCTGATCCCCTTCCTCTTCTTCCCCATTCCGATTGCGGGTCCCGTGACGGCGAACATCGTGTTGGTATATCCCGCTCTGATCGCGCTGACGGTATTTGCCGTAAAAGATACGTGGAAGGCACTCCAAGCTTGTCGGCAGGAGAAGAAAGTCCCTTTGGAGGATTGCCATGAATAAGAGAAACGGCTATCTGACGGAGTAAAATTTCTGGTTTCCATCGTAATGATTTGGAACCGCTTTGACATCGCCTTCCCCCGACGAGAAGGGCTCGATCGCACCGATAACGCATTGACATAATTTTATGGTTTCACAAGGTTTACCCCGCCGCCCCCTGTGGGTTTGGGGCGAGGAAAATTGACTTTTTCCACAGACGGCAAGAGCCAACGCGAAGGTTTGCGTTGGCTCTTTTTTTGTGCAACGAAAAGTGCGTTCCCGAAGGAACGCACCGAAAAAGCGCTTCCCTCGAATGTTGCCACACATACTTCTCAGTAATGATATGAGAAAAGAGAGAAAACACTTTTTGCCAAAGTATTCGTTTATTTTGCGGTTGGCGTTCGTTTTCGGGATGAGAGACCCCTCCCATCCCATATTTCTCGCCTTCGTGATAAAAGTTACAAATTGTTTACAGCGTTTTCTGGATATTTGTGGTAAAATGAATACACCTATCGGGTACAAAAAATACGGCGCAAAAGAAAGGAGAGGAAACATGGAAAGCAAAAAAGCCGCTCGGGTCGGGCTGATTTTTGCCGCGATCTTTCTGTTTCTTGTTTGCCTGAGCAATCACGAGGCTCTGGCGGCTCTGTTGGGCAAAATCCTCAAGGTCACCCTCCCGATTCTCCTCGGGCTTGCGCTGGCATTTATTCTAAATCTTCCTCTCCGTTTTCTGGAGCGGCTTTGGATTCGTCGGTTCGGCAAACAACGGCGGGGGCTTCGCCGCGGTATTTGTCTCCCCCTTGCCCTTCTGCTGATGATGGGACTGATCTCCCTTGTTTTCGTTGCCATTGTCCCTCAGCTGGTTCGCTCACTGGGAGGACTGGTAAAAAAGATTCCCTTTTACGTAGAAGAAATCAACGTCTGGTGGGAGATGCTCAGCAACCTTCTCGCCGCTCGTTCCTTCCCCTTTTCCCTTCCCAAGCTGAATCTGACCGTGGACAGTCTGCGTTTGACTGTGTCGGCTTACCTTGAGGAGCACGGGCATCGCATCCTCAACGCATCCATGCAAATCGTTCAGTCCGCCTTTGTCGCCGTCCTCGACGCAATCGTTGCTTTGGTAATCTCCCTTTACGTGCTGGCTCAAAAGGAAAAGCTGAGCGGACAGATCAAAAAGCTCCTTCGCGGTCTGTTCTCGGAGAAAAATGCCGCGCGAATCTTGAATTTTGGTCGCCTCAGCGAAAAAACCTTTGCCAATTTTATCACGGGACAGGTTATTGAGGCGGTGATCTTCGGCAGTCTTTGCTTCGTCGGTATGCTGATTTTCCGTATGCCCTACCCCCTTCTGATCTCGGTGATCGTCGGCTTTACCGCACTGATCCCCATTTTCGGCGCACTGATCGGCACGGCACTGGGTGGATTTCTGATCCTACTGGACGATCCCATAAAGGCGATTTGGTTCGTCATCTTCATCATCGTTCTGCAACAGATCGAGGGAAATCTTATCTACCCCAAGGTGGTAGGAAACTCCGTGGGACTACCCGGTGTCTGGGTCTTGATTGCCGTGACCGTGGGGACCTCCTTCGGCATCGTGGGAATGCTGTTCAGTGTTCCCGTGGCATCGGTTCTTTACACCTTACTCAAGCAATTCGCTGAGCATCGCATAGAGCGAAAGCGTCAACAGCTTCCCCCCGAGGGGGACGGGGGCTGACCCCATCAAAATCGAAAATACAAAAAGGGATTATATCCCGAATCCACGAGATAGGCGGTACAGAGAAGCCACGCGGCAACGCAGAGGGCATTTCGCACGTACCGTCCGCCTCGTGGATATTTTTGTATCAGCCAAAGATACACCCGTTTCGGCAAGGGGGTAGCGCCCACCGCCATCAAGGCAAGCAGGGGGAGACTGCGAATCAGCTCATACCCAGCCCCCCCAACCAGCCCGTCACACCCCACGCCGAAGAGCGCGGCGGCACGGGCAAGTCCCTCCGACAAGGACACGCTGTCGGAGGAAAAGATCATCCATCCGAGCAGGATAAAAAACAGAGAGTAGAGGTGGCGAAGGGCACGGGGGACGCGCTCCAAGACCTTTCCAAGAAAGGCTTTTTCCATCGCAAGGAGAAAAAAGAAATACAGACCCCACAAGAGGAAATTCCACGCCGCTCCGTGCCAGATTCCTGTCAGCGCCCACGTAATGAGCAGATTGCGGTAGGTGCGCCACCGCCCCCGACGGTTTCCGCCGAGGGGGATATAGACGTACTCCCGAAACCAAGAGGAAAGGGTGATATGCCACCGCCGCCAGAAGTCGGTAATACTGCGGGACACGTAGGGGTAGCGGAAATTTTCGGGAAAATCAAAGCCGAGGACTCGTCCCAACCCGACAGCCATATCCGAATAGCCTGAAAAGTCGAAATAGATCTGAAAGGCGTAGAGGACGAGGTAGAGCCACCCCCCAAGGAGGGTGATCTCGCCGCCGAGAAGTCCCTCTGCCAGTTCCCCCGCGGGGTTGGCAAAGAGAACCTTTTTGGCAAGTCCCGCGGAGAAGGCGGCAATTCCCCGCGCGACACGGGAGGGGGGATAGGACCGTTCCTTCAACTGCTGATCGACGTCACAATACCGAACGATGGGCCCCGCAATGAGCTGAGGAAAGAGGGTAACGTAGGTACCGAAGGCGACCAGACTTTTCTGGGCAGACACCTCACGGCGATAGACGTCGATGACGTAGGACAAAGCTTGAAAGGTATAGAAAGAGATCCCGATGGGAAGCGCCAAGCCGAGGGTAGGCAGGGAGAGCGCGCTTGCCAGAAAATCGTAATATTTGAAAAAGCCCAGAAGAGTGAGATTCAAGATCACGGCAAAAACGAGCCACCGCTTGGGGTTGTCCGATCGAGCAATCAAGTGTCCGAAGAGGTAATCCGAGACGATCGTAAAGAGCATCAAGAAGAGGTAGATTGGTTCGCCGAAGGCGTAGAAAAGGAGGCTGACGACGAGGAGGACGGCATTTCGGCACGCCTTGGGGGAAAGAAAATAGAGAAGTAAGGAGAGCGGCAAAAAGAGATAGAGGAATTCTAAGGATGAAAAAAGCATGACTACACCTTCCATTTAAAAATGAATATGTAATCATGCACAAAAAGACCTCGCGGCGACTGCCCGCTGGGAGGTTTTTGATCGACCTTTTTTCAAAAAGGTCGCGGTTCCCAAAGGCAGTACCTTTGGTCGCCCGTCGCAACGGGCGAAACGTCCCTCAACGGCGTTTTCTTTTTGGTTCTTTTTCTTTTGCGCCTTTTGCGTCAAAAGAAAAAGAACGAAGGTTAAAAGTTAGTGAAGATTCAGACAGGGGAAACCCAACTGGTGGTTTCCCCTCTTGGCTTCGCCAATTCACCCTTTCGGGCGCTTTTGGACGATGGGGGTGTTTTGCCCGTTGCGACGGGCGACCAGAGGCTCTGCCTCTGGTCACCGCAAGCCTTTTGAAAAAGGCTTGACCGAAAACTTTACTCGCGGGCAGTAGCCGTGAGGATCGATTTGTCCTCCATTACCTCTTTGGCAGCGGACAGAATTCCGATCTTTCCGCTCTCGTAGGTCAAGCCGCCTTGGAAAAATGCCGTATACGGCTCACGAAGCGGTCCATCCGCCGACAACTCAATCGACGCCCCTTGGGTGAACGCCCCCGCCGCCATAATGACCTGATCCGAGTATCCGGGCATCGCCCACGGCTCGGGGGTCACAAAGGAATCAATGGGCGATCCCGCCTGAATGCCACGACAAAAGGCGCAAAGTCCCTCTCGGGATCGGGTAATTACCGTCTGGATAATGTCGTGTCTCGGCTCGTCCCACTTGGGTTCGACCTCAAAGCCAAGCCCTTCCGCGCCGAAAATATACGCCGCAAAATGCGCTGTCTTCAATGCCTGCGCCGTGGTATGGGGGGCGTAAAACAGTCCCTTGAACATATTTTTGTTCTGTCCCAGCGACGCGCCGACCTCACAGCCGCATCCCACCGAGGTTAAGCGGTAGGAGGCAAGCTCCACCGCCCGTGCTGTTCCCGCAATATAGCCGCCCGTTTCCGCCATACCGCCGCCCGGGTTCTTGATAAGCGAGCCGATGATCATATCCGCCCCCACGGCGGTGGGCTCGATCGTTTCGGTAAACTCGCCGTAGCAGTTATCCACCACCACGTAAGCATGGGGGGCAAGCGAACGGACGAGGGGAATGATCTCCCCGATCTGTGCCACGCTCAGGGTCTTTCGGTTCAAGTATCCCTTGGATCGCTGGATAAACACCACCTTGACCCGCTCTCCCTCCTCGGAGAGAACCGTTCGGATCGAGTCGGTATCAAACTGTCCGTCGGGGAGGAGATCGGCTTGGCGATATTCCACGCCGAAATCTCGGAGCGAGCCGTTCCCCGGGTTACCCGAATTGCCGATGACCTCATCGAGGGTATCGTAGGGCTTCCCCGCAATGGAGAACAGGATATCGTTGGGGCGAAGCAGACCGAACAGACCGATGGTCAGAGCTTGGGTACCGTTGACGATACTATGACGGACGAACGCCGCCTCCGCGCCCATAACCTCTGCCCAGATCTGATCGAGGGTATCTCTGCCGCGGTCGTCGTAGCCGTAGCCGCTGGTCGGATAAAACATTGCCTCGCTGACACGGAAATTCCGAAAGGCGTTCATGACCTTTTGGGTATTTTCGAAGGCGACGCGGTCAATATCGGCGAAGCGATCCGCAAGGGCGGCTTCCGCCTTTGCCGCCAGATTGAATAACTGTTGTGAGAATTCCATAGTATATGTTCCTTTATAAAATAATAGTACAGCGTCACGGCGACTGCCCGCGCAGAAGTTTTGGCTCAAGCCTTTTTCAAAAGGCTTGCGGTTTCCAAAGGCGGCGCCTTTGGTCGTCGCCCGCAGGCGGCGAAACGCCCCGTTCGGCGTTTTCTTTTTGGTTCTTTTTCTTTTGCGCCTCTTGCGTCAAAAGAAAAAGAACGAAGGGTTGGGTACAGATCAAAGTTAGTATAGGAGCAGACAGGGGAAACCCCACTTGTGGTTTCCCCTCTTGGCTTCGCCAATTCACCCCTTCGGGCGCTTTTGGACGATGGGGGTGTTTCGCCCGTTGCGACGGGCGACCAGAGGC
>JAFTPX010000034.1 GCA_017463065.1 Clostridia bacterium | reverse complement strand
CCTTTACACAAGGGAGCCTTGGTTGGTGCAAGCCTATTTGTTTGCAAGCAGACGGAAATTTGGTTGTAGTCTTTAATTAAGACACACGAAGCACTGCATTTGTGGACACAAATGCAAAAATACGGCATGCCTCTTTCGAGATATGCCGTATTTTTGCAAAACTGTCCTAGGGTACGACTCTAAGTCTCGGTCTTTTGCTTTTTGGGAGGCTCGAGATCTTTCTCTAGGGGACTCGAGAAAAATCCCGAGTTTTACGGTAGCCCAACCCATACCTCAGCGTATCATATTGGCATGAACCGAGGCTCCCGCTCATAGGGCATCCCTTAGCGACTACTATTGAAATTTTGAAACTGAAAACCGTCAAGCATCCACGATGTTATCTTGTTCAATGTGAACAAGATGTAAACAATTTGAATTTTTGGTTATTATATCTTGCAAAAGCACAAAAAAAGTGGTATAATGTTACAATGAAAGAGAGAACGATCACCATGGAGGTGTAGCAATGATGGATAACGAAAAGGAAAAGAATGACGGCGTGATGACGGGTGTGTTTGACGGATGCCTGAAGAAGGCGCGGACGGCGAATACCATTCCCCCCGACGCCTTTGAGAACTTCCGCGTGAAGCGTGGCTTGCGTGAAATGGACGGCACGGGCGTGATGGCAGGTGTGACGAATATCGGAAACGCCCACGGCTATATGCTTTGCGAGGGCGAGCGGATTGCCGATACGGGTAAGCTGGAATATCGGGGCTTTGATATGACCGAGCTGGTAGACGGCGTTCGGGCGGAGAACCGTTACGGCTTTGAGGAGTGCGTGTATATTCTGCTGTTCGGTAAGCTCCCCACCGCGGAGGAGCTGACGGGCTTCAAAAACCTTTTGGCGAGCAAGCGGCATTTGCCCGAACGGTTCACCGAGGACATTTTGATGAAGGCACCGTCGCCTTCCATTATGAATAAAATGGCGATGGGCGTGCTTGCGCTCTACGCCTACGACGAGAACCCCGATGACACCAGTCTGGAGAATATGCTTCGCCAGAGCATCGAGGTGATCGCGCGGCTTCCTTCCATTGCCGCTCACGCCTATGCGGTCTATCGGAGCCACTATTTCAAGAAGGGTCTGAATCTGCATATCCCAAAGGATGAGTTGGGAACGGCACAGAACTTTTTGCGGATGCTCCGATCCAATAAGCAATATACCGAGGAAGAGGCAAGACTCTTGGATCTTTGCATGATCATTCAGGCAGAGCACGGAGGCGGAAACAACTCCACCTTCTCCTGCCGCGTGCTTTCCTCCTCGGGAACCGATACCTATTCCGCTATCAGCGGCGCTATCGGTTCCTTGAAGGGGCCCCTTCACGGCGGCGCCAATATCAAGGTGCAGGAGATGTTCGACTGCTTCAGAGAAAACATCCGAGACGTTTATGACGACGAGGAGGTTGCGGCGTTTATTCAGAAGGTGCTGAACAAAGAGGCGTATGACGGAAAGGGCTTGATCTACGGAATGGGTCACGCCATCTATACCAAGTCCGACCCCCGCGCGGTGATTCTGAAGAAATACGCCCATGATCTGGCGGTGAAGAAGGGCTACGGTGACGACTTCCACCTGTTGGAGACCATCGAGCGACTGACCCCCGATCTGTTTAGCGCCCACAAGGGTTTGCAGAAGCCCATGTGTGCCAACGTGGACCTGTATTCGGGATTGGTGTATCGGATGCTGGAGATCCCCGTGGAGATGTATACGCCTTTGTTTGCCATGGCTCGCGTATCGGGCTGGTGCGCCCACAGAATCGAGGAATTCCAGACGGCGAAGAAGATCATTCGTCCCGCGTACAAGTGCATTTCCAAGCCCCATCCGTATTTGCCTTTGGAAGAAAGAGAATAAAAAAAGGGTGCCCCGCCGAAAAAAGCAGGGCACCCTTTTTTTCTTATTGCTTTGCGTTCATTTTCAGGTATTCATTGATGAAGCCGTCGATCTCGCCGTCCATGACCGCACTGATGTTACCGTCCTCGTAGCCAGTACGGGTGTCCTTTGCCAAGGTGTAGGGCATAAAGACGTAGGAGCAGATCTGTGCGCCCCATTCGATGTTGGTCTTGTTTCCCTGAATATCCTCGATAGTATCCAGACGCTCGCGGATCTTGATCTCCATGAGCTTCGCCTTCAGCATCTTCATGGCGGTTTCCTTGTTTTGGAGCTGAGACCGCTCAGTCTGACAGCCTACGACGATGCCCGTAGGCTTGTGCAAAATACGGATTGCGGAGTCGGTCTTGTTGATGTGCTGACCGCCCGCGCCGCTGGAGCGGTGAGCGGTGACCTCAATGTCCTCGTCCCGAATCTCTACCTTGTCAATGTTATCGAATTCGGGCATAACCTCGATGGAAGCGAAGGAGGTCTGCCGTCTGCCTGCCGCGTCAAAGGGAGAAACGCGAACCAGACGGTGCACGCCGTTCTCCGCCTTTAGATACCCGTAGGCGTTCAGTCCCTCGACCATGATCGTGGCACTTTTGATGCCTGCGGCATCGCCGTCCAGCCAGTCCAGAAGCTTGTATTTGTAGCCTCTCCGCTCTGCCCAACGGGTGATCATGCGGTACAGCATCTGCGCCCAGTCCTGCGCCTCGGTTCCGCCCGCGCCGGGGTGGAAGGAAACGATGGCGTTGTTCTTGTCGTATTCGCCCGAAAGCAGAATTTCGATCCGCTTTGCCTCGGTGGTCCGGGTGATCTCGGCAAGCTCGTTTTCTACCTCCTCGATGTAGCCCTCCTCGTTTTCCTCGATCGCCATTTCCGCTAAGGTAATGGCATCCTCCAAGCGAGAGGACAGCGCCTCAAAGTTCTCGATGGTGTCCTTGGTCTGCTTCAGCTTCTGAAGCACCTTGGAGGAATTCTCCTGATTGGACCAGAAATCGGGATCCAAGGTCTGTTGGTCCAGCTCCTCGGCAAGGACCCTCAGCTCGTCGATGCGAAGAGCGGAGCCAAGCTCCTTGATGGCAGCGCGCATACCGATCAGCTTATATTTTGCGTCTTCCAATGCAATAATCAAAAAAACCTCCCGCAACCGCAGTTGCTTTGTTTGTCGTTCTATATTTTAACTTTATTATTTTACCATAAAACTCTTCTGCTGTCAAGAGTTTCCGTCAATTCGGTGAGAGGGAGCTTTTGCTTTTGGGGCAATTTCTCCCCTCTACTTGACAGGATGTCCAAAAAACGGTATAATATAAGCGAAAAAAGCCGAGAGGAGGGAAGCGTGTGCCATCCATCAACAAAACGGACGGACAGATGCCGAGCATCGTTCTGCCCGAGTACGTCCGCGCCTTGACGGAAGTATTGGAGGCGGCGGGAGAAGAGGCGTATCTGGTGGGCGGAAGCCTGCGGGATCTGCTTTTGGGTCAAGTCCCCCACGATTACGATCTTGCTACCTCGGCACCCCCCCGGCGAACCGCCGACATCTTCTCCGAGGAGTATCGGGTTATCGAGACGGGACTGAAGCACGGAACGGTTACCGTCCTTTCCGAAGGAAAGCCCGTGGAGATTACCACCTTCCGTATCGACGGAAGCTATACCGACGGTCGCCATCCCGATGCGGTGTCCTTCACGGATCGCATCGTGGACGATCTGTCCCGACGGGATTTCACCGTAAACGCCATGGCGTACAGAGACAAAACGGGACTCTTAGATCCCTTTGGCGGACGAGCCGATCTGACAGACAGGCTTCTGCGGGCGGTGGGAGAGCCTGTCAGACGGTTTTCCGAGGATGCCTTGCGGATCCTTCGCGCCTTTCGGTTTTCCGCACAGCTTGGCTTTGTCATCGAGGAAGCTACGCTGGAGGGAATCGGACGGTGCAAGGAGGGCTTGGAGCGGATCGCCAAGGAACGGATTGCGGCAGAGTTCTTGAAATTGCTTTGCGCTAAGTCCCCCGCGCCCGCTTTACGCGCGATGAGAGACGGCGGCGTTCTGCCGTACGTCATTGGGGACTATTGCCCCAAGGAAGCAATCATCGACAAGCTTGCCACTATGCCCGCGGAGGATACCGCGCGACTGGGGCTGTTTTTTGCGGACACCGACACCGCCCGAGCCGCGGAACTGCTGCGGGGCTTGAGGCTTTCCAATAAGCAGATCACGGGTGCTTGTGCCGTTCTTCGCGGCTCGGCGTACGAGGTTCGTACCCCTGCCGATGCCAGACGGCTCATCGCCGCCAGCGGGGTTTGGGCATCCATGGCGGTACGGGCGGCGGTTTTGTTGGGGAATGCCGAGGCCGAGGCGATTGGGTGGGTGGAGAAGAACAACGCCCCCTGTCAGCTATCCGATCTGGCAATTTCGGGCAGAGATCTTCTCGCCGTGGGGATTCGGGGGAAGGACGTGGGCAAAACTCTGCTGGAGTTGCTGTCTGCCGTGATGAACGATCCCTCCCTGAATCAGAAGGAGCTTCTTTTGGAAATGATAAAGAAGGGTCTTTGATCCTTCGTATAAACGAATTTTTTTCACATAAAATAGTAAACGAAAAAGAAACGGAAACAGAACGATGAAGGAATTGGAACAGATCGCCCAAACGTCGGGAAAGCTGTTGGGCGTGGATTTCGGGGATACCCGTACGGGCATTGCCGTCAGTGATCCGTCCGGCTTATTGGCGTCGGGAATCGGATACGTCAGCCCCGGCGGCATCGAGAAAACCGCCGACGCGGTTGCTCAGGTGGCAAGAGAGCAGAGAGTGGTAGGGATCGTCGTGGGCTTGCCTTTAAATATGGACGGAAGCGAGGGGGCGAGAGCCGCCCGTTGCCGCAAATTTGCCCACCTTCTGTCGGAACGTCTTTCCTTACCCGTGGCAATGTTTGACGAGCGAATGACCACCATGACCGCCTCTCGTTATCTCAACGAGACGAATACCAGAGGAAAGAAGCGAAAGACGGTGATTGATACCCTGTCGGCACAGATCATTTTGCAGAATTGTCTGGATCGGTTGAAGTATTGGAAGGGGGAAAGGAAATGAGTCAGGGACCATCGTCCGCCAAGGGACGGCAGGTCGCTAATTGCGAGAGCTGCGAATTTTACGACTACGACGACTATCTGGACGCTTACGTTTGCGCCCAGCGGCTGGATCAGGACGAAATGGTGGACTTTTTGGGAGGCAACACCGCCCGCTGTCCCTATTATCGTTATTACGACGAATATAAAAGCGTACACAAGCAAATCTGAGGGAGCGGTTTGTTCCGCAAATACAAGGAGAATCCATGGCATCGTTATTTGATTATATCGACTGGAGAGGGGACCTTCTCTTTTCGGAGGTGCCCCTCAACGAAGTGGACAGTTTGATTCTTTCTCAGATCAGTTATATTGATTTTCAGGACATCGTTTGCCCCGAGCATGACGGCGAGCTGCTGTCACTGAGAGAGGCGACAAGGCTTTATCTGCGCCGCCATCGGGGAGAGGCACCCTATCTTGGGAAGATCGTTCCCCCCGAGATCGTCAGTCTGACCGCCAAGGCATCCAAGTCGCGGCGGTTTTCCGACCTGCGCCTGTGCGGCTACGTGAATCGGATCAGCGATGAGGATCAGACCCAGTTTTCCGCCGTTACCTTTCAGTTGGGAACGGGAGGAAGCTACGTGGCGTATCGGGGAACGGACGACAGCTTGGTGGGCTGGAAAGAAAATTTCAACATGAGCTTTATGCACCCCGTGCCCGCTCAGCTTTCGGCGGCAGACTATCTGGAGCGAACGGCAACCGCCCTTTCGGGGGCGCTCTGGGTAGGGGGACACAGTAAGGGCGGCAATTTGGCGGTCTATGCCGCGGTGAAATGCTCGCCCTCCGTCAAGGAACGGATCGTTGCCGTGTACAACAATGACGGTCCCGGCTTTGATCGGGAGTTTATCGAGGGAGCGGATTACGCAAGCATCCGTCCTAAGATCGCAACCATCGTACCCCATTCCTCGGTGGTCGGTATGCTCTTGGAGCACGAGGAGATTTACGAGGTGGTAAAAAGCAACGCCGCGGGACTGCTTCAGCATAACGCCTTTTCCTGGGAGGTTCTCGGCGGAAAATTCGTTCATCTGGATACCGTGTCGGGCGAAAGCCGCCTGATCGACAGCACGCTCAAGGGCTGGTTGGACGAAATGACCCCCGAGGCGAGGGAGGAATTTGTGGAAGCTCTGTTTGAGACGCTGTCGGATACCAACGTAAAAACCCTGACCGATCTTTCCGCTGAGAAGGTGAAGCTGGTCAAGGCGTGGGGAACCCTCGATGCGAAGTCGAGAAGTGTGATCCTGAAATGTATCTCCCTGTTTCTCAAGCAGGGAACCAAGGGCTTTCGAAAGCCAACAAAATAAGGGAATGGCGGAGGTATTTGGGTACAGCTCGCAAACAAAAAGCACATCGTGATTGCGAAGTGCTTTACTTGTTGTGAAACGAAAACTACCAGCACACGGCTGGTGGTTATGACTAAAAAATCCGCACAGAAATCCGCCCTCCGCTTCACTACGGCGGCGGAATCTGCCGAGCCTCTCGTGAGCGAGCTCCCGTCGGCTTTCGGCAGATTCTGGAACCCATACGCATGTGTTGCATGCGCTGTGTCGATGGGGGTACGGTCACCAAAAAAGGAACACACACCGATCGGTGTGTGTTCCTTTTTTGGTGACCCGTACGGGAATCGAACCCATGTTTCCAGCGTGAGAGGCTAGCGTCTTAGCCGCTTGACCAACGGGCCGTCTG
>JAFTPX010000033.1 GCA_017463065.1 Clostridia bacterium | reverse complement strand
TTGTATATAAGAACCACCGACTGTGCCGATGTGGATAAAAAGCATTAGCTATGCTCGGTTCATTTATCCGAGCGAAGCGAGGAATCAAGTTGTTTTCGAACGTAGGTCGGGACTTAAAAAGAGGCTCCCTCTCGGAGGGAGGCTGATGTTAGAGCCACGTTCGTGGCGGTAGGGCAACTACCGCAAGTGGCGGATCCTTCGACGAGCCTATAGGCTCAGCGTGAGGAATGCAACAAGGGCGCTATCGCAAGCCATCGGCACGACTGGTGGTCATGGCTTGCAAAACCTTCACGGTGCCGTCACGAAAGAGGAAATTCCTTCTTGTTCTTTTTGCGAGGTGGTGAATGTTCCGTGGGAAATTAATGTAATTTGTGATACTTTCGGTTAAAATCCAACCGTTATTTTCAGTTGGTGGGGAATATTTCCTGAGCTACCGACATTTGTGGGTTGCTTTTTGTGATGAAATCCTGTATAATGGATACCGTCGGAAGGAGCGGGAAGACGTTCCTATTCGTCGAAAAAATACAGGAGGTAAAACCATTGACTCAAACAAGAAAAAGAAAGCTCTGCCGCATGGGCGTGTTTTTCCTTTCTCTGCTTTTGGCGAGCTCCTGCATGATCGGTGCGGTATCTGCCGCAGGCGGATATGACTTTCCGCCGGGCGCGGCGTCGGTGCGGATCACGCTGGACGGAAAGGAGGTACTGACAAGCCAGGCGGCGATCATCAACTCGGTTACATACGTTCCCTTGCGAAGCTTTTCCGAGCTGGCAGGCGCGGACTCTGTGGAATGGAATGCCAGAACCAAGACGGCTACGGTGAAAAAGGGAAGTACCGTAATTACCGTGACCGAGGGCGCCTACTACATCGTGGCATCGGGACGGTATTTCTACGGCGGGCAGAAGGTTCTGAATATCGGTGACCGTCTGTTTGTTCCGATCCGTCCCATCGCCAAGGCATTTTGTGTGGACGTGGCGTGGAACAACGGGACTCGCACGGTAGCGCTGACCTCTACGGGCAAAACCCTTGTCAGCGGATCGTCCTACTATTCGTCCAATGACGTATACTGGCTCTCCCGCATCATTTCGGCAGAGGCAGGAGGCGAGAGTCTGTACGGACAGATCGCCGTGGGCAACGTGGTACTGAACCGTGTGGCGAGCAAGCAGTTTCCCAACACGATCTATGGCGTGATCTTTGACCGTGTGGGCGGCGTGCAGTTCTCTCCCGTTTCCATGGGAACCATCTACAATCCGCCTACCGCATCCTCTGTGATCGCGGCGAAGATCTGTCTGGACGGGTACAGTATTTCCAACGAGATTCTGTTCTTTATGAACCCCAGAATTGCTACCAGCAATTGGATCTCCAAGAATCGTCCCTTTGCCTTCACCATCGGAAATCACGACTTTTATAAATGATCTCCCAAAAGAATCCCTCCGCGCGAGCTCGCGCGGAGGGGTTCTGTCGGTTTTGCGACAAGGATCGGCTCTTGAGTCGGGGCGAATTTGGGCGAAATGAGCAAGGATCTTTTTGCGTTTGGTATTGACTTTTCCGAAACCCTATGATATAATATACGTTGCGGCTCTTCCAAAATTGGAAATCGTAACTATTTTTTATAGGAGAATGTGAAAAATGAGTTTATTCAACGGCGTTATTTCCATCAGTAACATTTCTACCCTGCTGTTCGTTGTATTCACGGTGCTTCTGCTTGGCTATGCTTTCGGAAGAATCACCGTTAAGGGGATTTCCCTTGGCGACGCGGGCGTGTTCATCATCGCGCTTCTGTGCGGCGCTCTTTTCTTCAAGGTCAACGAGTTCGGTGCCCTTGTGTTTGACGCTTCCGCAAAGCCCTATGATTTTTCAAGCGGGCTGTCCATTATCGAAAGTCTGGGTCTGATCCTGTTCGTGACCTCTGTTGGCTACATTGCGGGTCCCAAGTTCTTCGGTAACTTCAAGCGGAATTTCAAGTCCTACGTTCTTCTTGGCTTGGTGATTATTCTGGCAGGCGGACTTGCCGCGGTTGGCTGCATCTACATGGGCGAGCTGATCGGTTACGGTTCTTCCATCGAGACGCAGGATGGCTTCGTTGCCATGATCGTGGGACTGCTGTCGGGCTCCCTGACCTCCACTCCCGCCTTTTCCGCAGCGAAGGCAACCGTTGCTCCCGAATATACGGGACTGGTATCAGTCGGTCACGGAATTGCCTACATCTTCGGCGTAGTGGGTGTGGTTCTCTTTGTACAGCTGATCCCTAAGCTGACCAAAGCCAACATGGATGAAGAGCGGGCAAAGCTGGTCGTTAAGGAAGCGGAGGAGAAAAAGGGCTTCGCGGGTAAGCTGTTCCATATCGACCATATGGGCATTGCGGGCTTCTCCCTTGCGGCAGTTCTCGGAACCTTTCTCGGTCAGATCAAGATCCCCCTTTCGAGTGCGGGCTTGAGCGGAACCTGTTTCTCTCTGACCACCACGGGCGGATGCCTTTTGGTCAGCCTGATCCTCGGTCACTTCGGTCGCTTCGGCCGTGTCAATATCATGCCTGCGGCAAGCACCCTGAAGCTCTTCCGCGAACTGGGTTTGGTGCTGTTCCTCGTGGGCGCGGGTATCCCCGGCGGTGCGGAGTTCGTGGCAAACTTTGACCCCATGTATTTCGTATACGGTATTCTGATGACGATCGTTCCCATGATCATCGGCTTCCTTTTCGCCAAGTACGTATTGAAGCTGAGCCTCCTGAACAACCTTGGCTCGATCACGGGCGGTATGACCAGTACCCCCGCATTGGGCACGCTGATCTCTACGGCGGGAACCGAGGACGTTGCGGCGGCGTACGCATCTACCTATCCCATCGCGCTGATCGTCGTGGTGCTGGTTTCCCAGTTCCTCGTGATCCTATTCTAAGTGGTTTGAATTGAAATACAGCTCCCCCCCTTGTGTCTCGTACACAAGGGGGGGATATTTTTATATAACGAAAACCGTTGGCGGTGGATGGCCATAACGAAAACAAAAACAATGGAATTTGGATATTCACAACGAATCGGCGCAAAGAGTTTAACCCCTTCCAAGAACTTGTCGGCAGGTTCTTGGAAGGGGTTGATTTGATATCTTTGCGAAAGCGAAGCTTCGGCGTTGCCAAGGAATCCGAGTTGCCTTTTTGAAGATAGCACGCTATCTTCAAAAAGGTTTCCTCTAACGCATCCCGACGATTGATTCCGTCGGGTTACTTTTAGTTATCCAGATTTTTCTGATCGATTTGCTCCTTGGCGAGGGCAATAAAGTCCTCGGCGGACATGGCGCCCATGTCACCCGTCTTACGGGAACGGGGCGAAACCGTGCCCTCGGTCATCTCCTTTTCGCCAACGATCAGCATATAAGGAATCTTCTCCAGCTGGGCGGCGCGGATCTTGTAACCAATTTTCTCATTTCGTTCGTCTACGGTCACTCTCATGCCAAGGGAGGTCATCTTATCCGCCAGCGCGCGGCAGTATTCCGCCTGTTCGTCGCCAATGGGTAGGAAGCGAATCTGCTCGGGTGCCATCCACATGGGCAGAGCGCCTGCGTACTTTTCCAGCAGGAGCGCCAAGGTGCGCTCGTAGCAGCCCAGAGAGGTACGGTGAATGATATACGGCGTTTTCAGGGTATTGTCGGAATCCACGTACTCCATGCCGAACTTCTTGGCAAGCAGCATATCGATCTGAATGGTGACCAGCGTGTCCTCTTTTCCGTGAACGTTCCGCATCTGGATGTCCAGCTTGGGTCCGTAGAACGCCGCCTCGTCAATGCCGATGGCATAATTGCCCTTGCCCAGATATTCGTCAAGAAGCTCGCCCATGACGGTCTGCGCCTCGTTCCACTGCTCGGGCGTACCCTCGTACTTATCGGTTCTCTTGGGATCCCACTGGGAGAAGCGGAAATAACAGTCCTCCCACAGACCTACCGTGCTCAGGCAGTGCTTTGCCAGTGCCAGACAGCCCTTGAATTCCTCGGCAAGCTGCTCGGGGCGGAGCACCAGATGTCCCTCGGAAATGGTGAACTGGCGTACGCGGATCAGACCGTGCATCTCACCGCTGTCCTCGTTGCGGAACAGGGTGGAGGTCTCGCCCAATCTCATGGGCAGATCGCGGTAGGAACGCTTTTTGTTCAGGTAGACCTGATATTGGAAGGGACAGGTCATGGGACGGAGAGCGAAGCACTCCTTGGTCTCGTCGTAGGGGTCGCCCAGAATAAACATGCCGTCCAGATAATGATCCCAGTGTCCCGAAATTTTATACAGATCTCTCTTTGCCATCAGAGGGGTTTTGGTCAGCAGATAGCCACGCTTCTGCTCCTCGTCCTCTACCCAACGCTGAAGCAGCTGAATGGTTCTCGCGCCCTTGGGGAGCATGATGGGAAGACCCTGTCCCACAGAGTCTACCGTGGTGAAGTATTCCAGATCTCTGCCCACCTTGTTGTGATCCCGCTTCTTGGCTTCCTCGATCCGTTCCAGATGCGCCTTTAGCTCCTCCTTGGAGGGGAACGCCGTTCCGTATACTCTCTGGAGCATCTTGTTGTTCTGGTCACCCTTCCAGTACGCGCCCGTGCATTGGGTCAGCTTCAGTGCCTTGATGGCACCCGTGGAAAAGAGGTGAGGACCCGCGCACAGATCGGTAAACTCGCCCTGACGGTAGAAGCTGATCACCGCGTCCGCGGGAAGCTCCTCGATGAGCTGAACCTTGTAGGGCTCATCCATCTCCCGCATAAGGGCAATTGCCTCGGCACGGGGGAGCTCAAACCGCTCGATCTTGTGATTCTCTCTGACGATCTTCTTCATTTCGTCCTCCAGTGCCTTGAGCACCTCGGGAGTGAAGGGGATCTCGCTGTCAAAGTCATAGTAGAAGCCGCCCTCGATGGCAGGACCGATGGTCAGCTTGGCAGCGGGATAGAGCCGCTTGACCGCCTGCGCCAAAACGTGAGAAGCGGAGTGACGGAACACGTGAGCGCCCTCCTCGTCGGCAAAGGTCAGAAGCTGAACCTCCGCGTCGGCGGTGAGCGGGGTGGTCAGAG
>JAFTPX010000003.1 GCA_017463065.1 Clostridia bacterium | reverse complement strand
TTTTCACTTTTCACTTTTCACTAATTCGGCGTGTACGGATTTTTTGGAAAGTAATAGGTAAAAGTGAATAGTGAAGAGGTAAGGTATCTTTTCGCTGATGCGAAAAGCATTTTTTATTGGCTCTTTGTCAATAGTTGGGGTAGAAAAAATCCGACGGAAAGATAAAGAACTATTAAATTGCATAGGAAGGTTCTATAATAAATGTTGGTTTCACCCCAACATCCATTATAGAACCATAAAATAACGGGCGGGAGAAGATCTCCCGCCCGAAAGCGTTTCAAGGGTTAAGCGTTGTTCTTTTTGTCAATTCTTCTGTGAATGATCTTAACGATCTCAACGATCGGGATGATCAGAATGGCAAGACCGAAGGCAATGCCGTATTCCATCAGATCCAGATGCGCAAGCTCAAATGCGTTGGCAAGGAAATCGACCTCGATAACCACCGTGGTCAAAATCAACGAAAGCACGCCTGCGCCCCACAGCCACAAGTTCTGTCCCTTCATCTTGAAGATCGATCCGTGGAGGGATCTCATGTTGAAGGCGTGGCAGATCTCACAGAGAGAGAGCGTAAGGAACGCCATAGAGGTTCCGAGAGCTGCGGCGGAATACTCGCCCGCAAGGATTGCTTGGTGATGGTGGAGGTCTGCCAGCCAGTATCTACCGATGAGGTAGGATGCCAGCGTAATGACGGTAACGAGAACGCCCTGATATGCAACGGCAAAGCCAAGTCCACCCGCAAAAATGCCTTCCTTGGAGTCACGGGGCTTGCGGTTCATCACGTCCGACTCGGGCTTTTCCATACCCAGAGCAAGGGCGGGGAAGCAGTCGGTGATCAGGTTGATCCAAAGCAGATGAACGGGGGCGAAGATGGTGAAGCCCAACAGAGTAGCGAAAAAGATGGAAAGCACCTCGGAGAGGTTGGACGCCAGCAGGAACTGGATCGCCTTACGGATGTTGTCGTAAATTCTTCTTCCTTCGCCAACCGCGGAAACGATGGTAGCAAAGTTGTCGTCGGCAAGGATCATGTCTGCCACGTTCTTGGTAACGTCGGTACCCGTAATACCCATACCTACGCCGATGTCGGCGTTCTTGATGGAGGGGGCGTCGTTGACACCGTCACCCGTCATTGCGGTAACCTTGCCCTTCTTACGCCATGCGTTGACGATTCTGGTCTTGTGCTCGGGCTGAACTCGAGCGTAAACGGAGTACTTTTCAACCTCGGTCTCGAAGTCCTCCTCGGAGATCTGATCCAGCTCCGCGCCTGTGATTGCTTGATCGGCGTTCTCGATAATGCCCAGCTGCATCGCAATGGCGACGGCGGTATCCTTGTGGTCACCCGTGATCATGATGGGACGGATTCCCGCACTGCGGCACTCGTCGATAGCGGGCTTTACCTCGGGACGGACAGGGTCGATCATGCCGACCAGACCAAGGAAGCAAAGATCACATTCCACAGCTTCCGACTCATATACCGCAGGCTCGGCATTCAACTCCTTTTTCGCCGCGGCGAGAACACGGAGTGCCTTGTCTGCCATTGCCTTGTTCGCGGCAAGGATCTCGTTGCGAATGCTGTCGGTCATATCCACGACCTGGCCGCCAACCAATGCCTTGGTGCAACGCTTCAGCAGCTCGTCGGGAGCCCCCTTGGTAAACTGAACCAGAGAGCCGTCCTCTGCCTTGTGGACCGTGGACATCATCTTTCTGGAGGAGTCGAAGGGAACCTCTCCGATACGGACGAGGAGATCCTTTTGCGTGTTCTTGGAAAGCTCCAAGGTCTGGGCGTAATTGACCAGCGCGCACTCGGTGGGCTCACCGATAGCGGTGCCGGTCTCCGTATCAAGCTCCGCGTCGGAGCAGAGAGACATGGCGTTGGCGAGAAGCTTTTCATCGTCACCGTAGTGGTCAACAACGGTCATCTTGTTCTGGGTCAGAGTACCCGTCTTATCCGAGCAGATGATCTGCGTACAGCCCAAGGTCTCAACGGCGGTGAGCTTACGGATAATGGCGTTGCGCTTGGACATGTTGGTAACGCCAATGGAAAGAACAATGGTTACGACGGTGGCAAGACCCTCGGGAATTGCCGCAACCGCCAGAGAAATCGCGATCATGAAGGAGGACAGAATCGAATTAAATCCAATGCCTTCACGGATGAGCTGAACGCCGAAGATTACGACACAGATACCGATAACGAGCCAAGTCAGGATCTTGGAAAGACCCGCGAGCTTGATCTGCAGAGGGGTCTTGCCTTCCTCGGCCTGCGCCAGCGCGTCGGCGATCTTACCCATTTCGGTATCCATACCCGTAGCCACTACGATTGCTTTACCGCGTCCGTAAACGACGGTAGAGCCCATGAATACCATGTTTTTGCGGTCACCGAGAGCGACGTCGCCGTTTGCGGATGCCGTCAGGGCATCAGTCTTTTTGTCTACGGGAACCGATTCTCCCGTCAGCGCTGCTTCCTCGATCTTCATGGAAGCACATTCCAGAATACGGGCGTCTGCGGGAACCGCGTCACCTGCTTCCAGAATGATGATGTCGCCCACGACCAGATCTTCACTGGGAATGGAAATTTGCTTTCCGTCCCGAATGACCTTGCTTTGCGCCTTTGACATTTCCTGAAGTGCCTCGATTGCCTTTTCCGCCTTGCTTTCTTGCAGAACGCCGAGAATGGCGTTGATGAGAACCACCGCCAGAATGATGACAACGTCAGAGGGGAATCCCATATGGCCCGAATGGATACCCTCATAGATTTCAACACCTGCGGAGATTGCCGCCGCAACCAGCAGAATGATGGTCATCGGCTCTGCCAACTGCTTGAAGAACCGACGAACCAAGGATTCCTTCTTGGCTTCGATCAGCTTGTTCTTGCCGTTTTGGGCAAGTCTTGCTTCCGCCTCGGATGAGCTTAAGCCGTCAGCCGTACTGTTTACGGCTTCCAAAACATCCTTGGCATCACTTAAGTAATGTTTCATTTTTTTCCTCCAAAATGAATTTTTTTTGCTATGTGAAAATAATAAAATAGACCTTTGCGACCGATACGGCGCAAAAGTCTTGCCATCAAATGACCCGAAAAACCGGACTCTACGAGTCGAGATGACGGTTTACGGAAATGCAGCGCATTCAGCTACTCCCTTTTACTCACAGGTATATTATACCATAAAAAAAGAAATTGTCAATATTTTTTTTGAAATTAAGAAGAAGGAACGTTGCGAGAACAATGGATGAATGAAGAATTTCATTGCGAAAAATGAAAATTGGACGTTTGTATTAAAAAGGCTCTCTCCGAGAGGGAGTCGGGTATGTTAGTGACTGAAGGAGAATGCGGCATATATTGAGGCGTAAATAATATTATTTTTTGTCCGTTAATCCGATAAAATAGTCCGCGCTTACATGATAAAACTTGCAGAGTAAAGATGACATTGGCTATGTGGATTTTTTGAATCGAAAATAATTAAATGAAACAACGGCGTAACTAAGAAACTCTTGGTTGCGCCGTTGTTTATAGTTAAATTTTGTTTACAACACCCGATAGACCGACAGAAGCGCGTCTCCCATGCGGGCGGCTGCCTCGGCGGTGTCCTTTTCGCTCATGCTCTCGGTGAGAATTCCGTACACTCCCTCTACCTCGCGAACCTCCGCGGAAGGAAGGGAATCGGCGACGGACGCATTCTTAACGATAAACATTCTGCGGCAGGAATACTCGGAAAACTCTGCCATATCGTCAGCGGTTGCGGCTTCCCATAGAATGGGCTTGCTTTCGGCTTCTCGATTGGCGATCACGTCGATGATGTCGGCAACCACAGCACTGGCGGTGGGTAACTTGCCCGCTCCGGGACCGTAGAACATTACCTCGCCCACCATATTGGCATCCACCAGAATTCCGTTGAATACGCCGTCGATGCGGGACAGCGGATTAGCGGCGGGAACCATACGGGGAGAGACGAAGGCGGTCAGCTTACCGTCCTCGGCAACACAGGCATGTCCGATGAGCTTCATGGAATATCCAAACGCCCCCGCCACCTTGGTGTCGGTCAGCGTAATGGCGGTAATTCCCTCCGTGGGAATGGTCTTGGGGTCTGCCAGCTTACCGCATGCGAGGGCGGCAAGGATCACGATCTTGCGCGCCGCGTCGATTCCGTCCACGTCCGCGGAGGGATTCGCTTCGGCATAACCCAGCTTTTGTGCCTCGGATAAAGCGTCGGAGAAGGATGCGCCCAGATCGCGCATAGAGGTCAGAATATAGTTGGTGGTTCCGTTGAGAATACCGCTGATTTTATGGATGCGATTGGAGGACAAGTCGTTGATCATGGGGCGAATTACGGGAATACCGCCGCCAACGCTTGCCTCAAACAGATAGCGAACGCCGTGCTTCCGCGCCAGCTCGCACAGCTCCACGCCAAAGGTGGAGACCACCTCTTTATTGGAGGTAACCACGCTTTTGCCCGCCTCCAGACACTTCTTGGTGAAATCGTAGGCTGGGTGAGATCCGCCCATCATTTCGGCGACAACCGTTACCTCGGGATCATTCAGAATGTCGTTGAAATCGTGGGTGACCAGTGAGCCGAAGGGGCTGTTGGGAAAGTCCCGCAGGTCAAGAATATAGCGGATGTTGTATTCACAGCCGAGGCGTTCCTCAATCAGCGCCTTGTTTTCAGTTAATACCTCGGCGGTGCCGCTTCCTACGACGCCAAAGCCGAGCAGAGCAATTTGGATCATAATTTCCCCCTAAAAAATCGGTTATGTGGTTTCGCTTCCTCTCAAAAAGTACCCTTGGAGAAAACGGATACCTATATCATACCATATTTTTTATAAAATTGCAAATAAATATTGAAAAAACTTGAAAAAAAGTTTGATTTATGGTAAAATAAAAGGGTAAATGAGAAGAACGTCCGGAAAGGAATAACGAAAAGGGCATGAGTGGAGCAATCGGAAGCGTAAGAAACGTGAAAATATTCGTTCTCTATTTGATGGAGAATATCAATTATCCCTTGAATTTTGTGACCATCAACGATATCGTGATGCAGACCGATTACGTGATGTATCTGGATTTTGCCGAGGCGTTTGGCGAGATGCTGGACGGAGGTCTGATCGAAAAGACCGATGCGGAGGGTGAGGAGCTGTACGTTGTTACCGATAAGGGACGGATGGTGGCACGAGAGCTGAAAAGCGATCTGCTGCCCAGTATTCTGGATCGGTCGCTGTCTGCCGCTTTGCGCTATCTGAGCTTTAAAAAGCGAGGGATTGCGACAAGATGTACGGTGGAGAAGACGGAGGACGGGCGGTTTTCGGTGACCTGTTCCTTTACAGAAAACAAGATTTGTATTTTTTCTCAAACGGTGGTGGTGGATACCCTGAACCGCGCCGAGCGGATGAAATCGAATTTTTACGAGCGTCCCGAGGCAATCTATCGCGGCGTGCTTGCCCTGATGGCGGGAAACGTCAATTATTTATTTGATTGATTTTGCGAGTGTCGGGTGGTTTTTACCAAAAAACCATCGTGATTCTGTACTGAATCACGATGGTTTCTTGATTTATTAAGCTTTTTTGAACAAAAAAGGCTGTTTGCGTTTGGTGAAAATGTCTTTGTTCGACATTTTTCATTAAAACTCTACAAAAATATTTTTTAAAAAACACTTGACATTATACAAATTCATGATATAATTATTATTAGTGACACATGCAGCGGAAGAATTGTTTCCGTGCGGAAGGGAAAATGAGTTCCGAATGGGTTCTGAAAGAAGCGAAAATCGAAGAAAAGAGAAGGATGCGGAAAGAAGGCAAGTGCAATCCTTGATTCAACGGGTTCGCATGGGAGAGCAGGAGGCGTTTTCCGTGTTGCTGGACAGGTATCGTCCTTTGATTGAGGCGTCGGTGTTTCGGTTTCGGAATGACCGAAACGAAGAAAAGCTTCCGCTTCATGAGGATGATCTTCGCCAAGAGGCGACCGTGGTTTTTTACAACTCGATTTTGAGCTATGATCTGGAACAGAACGAGGTCGAGTTTGGGCTTTACGCCAAGATCTGTATTTCCAATGCGTTGGTATCTCAATTGCGACAGCAGAGAAAGCAACGGCAAGCGCAGTCCGCGGAGCTTGCGAACGCCAATCTGGGCGTGGGAGAGTCGGAGGATCCGACGGAGGGGATTTTGGAGCGTGAGCGAACCGAGGCGTTGTACTCGGTGATTCGGAAGCACCTTTCGGACTTTGAGTATCGGGTTTGGCATGAATACGTGGCAGGTCGAACGGCAAAGGAAATCGGCGTGCGGATGGGGAAGGACGAAAAATCCATTTCCAACGCCATCTATCGGATTCGGAAGAAGCTGCGAGCGGTGCTTCAATAACAGACAGTTGAATGATACGGGAAACCGATCAGATACCGACCTTGGCGCGAACTCCAAGCCCAAGGCGGAAAAAATCAATACCATTTTACAAAGCGAGGTAAAATCATGAACGAAGAAGTAAGAGTCGGAGAAGTAAACGAGAACGAGTTTGTTGACGAAACTCTGGTTTGCAAGGAGTGCGGAAACGAGTTTGTTTTCACTGCCGGTGAGCAGAAGTTCTACAAGGAGAAGGGCTTTATGAATAAGCCGAAGAGCTGCAAGGCTTGCCGTGACGCAAAGAAGAACGCAGGAAGAGCTCCGCGTGAATACTTCGAGACCACATGTGCTAAGTGCGGTGGCGTTGCAAAGGTTATTTTCCAGCCTTCCAATGACAGACCTGTATACTGCAGTGCTTGTTTCGAGGAAATGAAGAACGCTCAGTAACGGTACCGTATCAAAATAAAATTGATATCGATTGTCTCTGAGACCAAAACAAAACGGATTGCGTACGCAATCCGTTTTGTTTTTTGCCGTGTTCGATTATTCCTGCTCAAAGGACTTCATCCACTCCAGAGAGAGCTTTGCCCAAGAGGCGACGTGCTCGGATACGTAATTTTCTTTCCCGTGAATCTCAGCGGTGGCAAGGGACATTCCGTGAGGTCCCTCGGGGAAAATATGCGCCTCAAAGGGGACCTTGTGGGCATTCATGGCATTCATGAAGAGCAGAGCGCTTTCAATGGGAACCACCTTGTCGTCAAAGGTGTGCCAGATAAAGGCAGGTGCGGTGGTCTCGTCGATGTGATATTCCAGAGAGAAGGGCATACGGTCCTCATCGCAAAGATCCTTCTTGCCCACGAGATAACGGAAGGAATTTTCGTGGCGAGGTCCGATTCCCGTAATGACGGGGTAGGACAGGATCATACCCGTGGGACGGTTGATTCCCTCATTTTCCTCGGTAATGCCCAACGCTTCTCTCACAACGGGGGCGTTCCAGAGAATTCCGGCGGATGCCGACAGATGTCCTCCCGCGGAGAAGCCTACGATAAAAACCCGATTGGGATCAATGCCGTACTCCTCAGCGTGCTCGCGGACGTGCTTGATGGTCATTGCCGCCTCGATCAGGGGGATGTAATCCTTCGCGGTGGCGCCGATGGAATAGCGGAGCAGAAAGGCATTCATGCCCGCGCTGGTATAATAGAGCGCAATGGGGTCTGCTTCGCAGGGGGTCAGCTTGTGGTATCCGCCACCGGGACAGACAATCATTGCGGGACGAAGCTTTTCGTTCGGATTATGCTCGTGGAGATACGTGGTCAGCGTGCAATCGGGGTACCGTTCGTCGAGAACAAATGTTTTGGTAATCATAGTAGGTTCCTTTCCCATCAAAAAGATATCAATAAAGTTGCTTTATTATAACATACCGAAAGGGAAATTGCAAGTTTCTTTAAACAATTTTTCGGAAAATCTTGACAAGTGCGCAAAATGGGGGTATAATAGTTGGCGTAGTGCAATACTATGAAAAACGTGTAGAAGAGTAAGAATACGGGCGTTAAGTGTCTGACGGACGGGGAGTTGCCGACAGGACGAAAAGCGAAGGCTTGCGGTTTGTATTCTGCATCCCGCTTCATACGGCAAAAGGTCATCAGGGCACGTTCCTTCTTTCCTTCGCCATATGTAGTCGAGGAAAAGGAGGTATTTTTTTATGCAAAAAACAAAAAACGGCGCCCATCCGCAGCGTGCCTTTGAAAACGCGAGAGCCCTTGCGATGTCGGCGGTGCTGGTGGCAATGAGTATCGTGTGCGGAAAATTTCTGGCGTTCAATCTGGGAAGCTTCTTGCGCGTCAGCTTTGAAAATCTACCAATCCTTTTGGGCGGTATGATCTTCGGTCCTGTTTGGGGAGCGGTCATTGGCGTAACGGCGGATCTCATTGGCTGCCTGATGGTGGGCTACGCCATCAATCCGTTGGTGATGCTCGGTGCTGCCCTGATCGGAGCAATGGGCGGTCTGATATGGTGGTTGGCGAACCGATTCTCGGGTGGCGTTCGGGTGGCACTGACGGTGGCACTGTCTCATCTGGTCGGCTCGGTGGTTGTCAAAAGCTTTGGGCTTGCGGTGTTTTATGATATGCCCATGGGGGTATTGATGCTTTGGAGATCGTTCAATTATGTGATCGTGGGAGCTGCTGAGTGCTTGCTTCTCTTGCTTTTGATCAAAAACAAGGCGGTGGCTTCTATGATGCGGAGGTTCGGAAACGGAAAGGAAGAAAAACCATGAATTACGAAGAAGCGTTGCAATATATTCACTCCATCAACTGGACGTTTTGTAAGCCTGGGCTGGAGCGGATCGAAGAGCTGTGTCGACGGCTTGGCAATCCCCAGAGCGGCTTGAAATTCGTCCACGTGGCGGGAACCAACGGCAAGGGCTCCTTTTGCTCGATGCTGAGCACGGTGCTTTGCCAAGCGGGCTATCGGGTCGGACTGTATACCTCCCCCTATATCCGCTTCTTTAACGAGCGGATGTGCGTGGACGGAGAGCCCATTGGCAACGAGGAGCTGGCAGAATTGACCGCCTACGTTCGTCCCATTGCCGATTCCATGACGGACCGTCCTACGGAATTTGAGCTAATTACTGCCATTGCCTTTGAATATTTTAAGCGGCACGCCTGTGACGTAGTCGTGCTGGAGGTGGGGATGGGAGGACGGTTGGATTCCACGAATATTATTCGGAATCCTCTGTTGTCGGTGATTACGGGAATCGCGCTGGATCATACCGCGTATCTGGGAGATACCGTGGAGAAGATTGCCGCCCAAAAGGCGGGGATCATCAAGGACGGCGCTCCCATTCTGTACGGTGGCGAGGATGCCTCGGCGGGGGCTGTGATCCGTCTTGCGGCAGAGGAGCGGGGCTCGTCGTTTCTTTCGATGGATTACGGGAAGCTTCGCAACCTGCGAAGTGATCTTGAGGGAACGGTCTTTGATTTTGAGGATCGTGCCGATCTGCGCATCGGTCTTTTGGGCCTGTATCAGCCACGTAACGCATCCCTTGTGATCAAAGCCGTGGAGCTGTTGCGGAAGGGCGGTATGCCCATTGACGAGACCGCTCTGCGGGAGGGGCTGTCACGGGCAAGGTGGCAGGGAAGATTTGAAATCATTTCCCGCGATCCGCTGATGATTTTTGACGGCGCGCACAATCCCCAAGGAATCCGTTCCGCTGTGGAGAGTATTCGCCACTATTTCAAGGGACAGAAGGTTTACCTGCTGACGGGCGTGCTTCGGGACAAGGATTATACCGCCATTGCCGCCGATCTGGCAGGAGTGGCGTCCCGTGCCTTTACCATGACCCCCGACAATCCCCGTGCCCTGTCGGCGGCAGACTATGCCGACACCCTTTTGCGGGCGGGGATCAAGGCGTGTGCCTATGAAAGCCTCGATTCCGCGCTGAGTGCCGCCAGAGAGGCGGCAAAGCGGGACGGTGTTCCTCTCGTTTGTCTGGGTTCTCTGTACGTATACGCTACGCTGATTCAAAAATTATAAAACAAAAAACACGAGATTGTTCAAACCTCGTGTTTTTTTGTTTCGGCAAATTGCCGATGCGATCCTTCGGGAGATACCAATCAGCAATTAAGCTCTGGTGATCTTACCGGAACGCAGACAACGGGAGCAAACAGCAACGGTCTTGGGTGAGCCGTCAACGATTGCCTTTACCTTGCGGATGTTGGGCTTCCATGTTCTGTTTGTCTTACGGTTAGAGTGGGAAACTGCCTGTCCGAAAACAACGCCTTTTCCGCAGATGCTGCATTTTGCCATATTGACACCTCCTTATGTGCGCTACCGCGCATCTATCATATGAAAAATTTAATAAACAAGTGTAATCTTCTTTTTCATCGAAAAAGAGAAGCGAAACGACCTGTTGCACCGCTTGCCAAGGGTGGCAACGGCATTCGTGCTACCCATTATACCATATTGGATTTAAAATTGCAAGAGTTTTTTTGAAATTTTTTAAAAAAATTCTATTCCTTCAAAAAATTCAGATCGAATGGGACTCTTCCGTGATTGTTGGGGCGTCGGTGAGCGCGTCCGAGGGAAGAGTCAGGATGGTACCGAAGGAATGGAAGGGTGTGGGAGAGACCGAGGGATCCAGCTCAAAAAGGATGCCCTGACAGAAGTACGCGCTGAATTCCTCCGCCTTCTCTGTAACGGCAAAGGTTCCGTTTTTCGCCATGTTCCGCATGGTTGCGATGGGATTGCCGCTGACCGCCCGTGCCGACAGGATCGCGCCTTTTGCGCAAAGCTCTGAGAAGCAGTCGCACATTTGGCGTAGACTTTCGAATCGGGGAAGTCCGTCCTCGGTCCGTTGGAAGGAAAGATAGCAGATTGGGCTTCCCTCTCGGACGAAACGGGTAGGGATCTTCTTTTGTGGTGTGGGGGCATAGGCGGTACAAAGCACCCTTCGCTCACCGTCGGTATAAATCACCCTCGTGCCTTCCTCGGGAAGTGCCAGCTCCATGGCTACACGGTAAGCGCCCAGAATCAAGCCGAGATTCTTTCCGTGCTCCTCTTCCGTCATTCCGAGACGGGGGATTGAGTAGGTCAGAGAAAGCCCCAAACTTCTTCGGTCTATCCCGCGGCAGACCAAACGGAGGATCGAATCGGTTACCGTGTTGAGCGCTGCGGAGAAGCAATTTTCACCCGCGGGACTCAGGACGGGGGCGAAGAGCAGACCCTTGCGTGCCGCAACCTCTCCCTCACCAAGGCAGACGGATGAGCCGTCGTCGGCTTTGAGGGAAAGCGAGGTGTGCTCACAGGCGATGCGGAGGTTTTCCTCTCCCACGAATGCCGTGGCAGACTCCTGTCCGTCGATCAGTCCCTTCAGAAAAGGAATCGAAAAATCCAACAGAGGGCGTAGCTCTTTGGGACCCCGAATCCGTCCCGTTTGGGTGGATTTGGCGAAATAGGTACAGCTCAGACCGAACTGAGGCGCGTATTCCTTGAGCCAAGCGGTATTCTCCCGCGTGGTGGCAAGTAAGGTTCTACCCCGATAAGCGCTGATGAGATGCGGGATTGTGAAGGGCTCTTCCTCGGCGAGGGGCAGAAATTCGGGATCCATCAAGATTCCCTGACAATGGCGAACGAAGCTGCCCAACAAACCGAATTGTGCCACGGAAAGACTGCGGGAATAGAGGGGACGGATTTGAGGGGCTGCCAAAAAGCGGCTGAGATTTTCCTCATAGGACCCTTCCGCATCCTCCGCGGGAGTCAGAAGAACCAAAGCCACTCCGGCGGTCAGGACGAAGGGCTCCTCCGTTTGCGACTCGTTTGGAAAAATCGTTCCGCCGTCGGCGCAAAGCCATTGGAAAGGGAGCTCATTCTCCTCAAAGGTTTGTTCGTCTCTTCCGATCCTGCGCATATAGCTTCCCGAAATCAAGGAAAGCTCGGACAGGGTAGGGGAATGCTTGCGCTTGGGCTGAAGCAGAACCATCTTTTTCGACAGATCACGATAGGTGTCGGCAACCGCAGGAACGGCAATGCGAACCTGCGAGATCACGCGGTGATCGGCAAGAGATTTTCGTTCCTTGACGATCCCATTCAAAAGAGCCAGCTCGGCAAAGGAGGGCGCTCGGCGATCCTTGCGATACTGGGTCTGGCAGAATCGGAAGTCGGACAGATTCATGGAGGGAGTATAGTCCGCCGAAAACGCCTTCATTTCTTCCTCGGAGGAGGTATGGAAGGCGGTGGCGTAAAGAGGCGGTACGGGGACGGGGGAGGGCTCGTCAACGGTCTCGGCTTCCGCTTCCGTTACGGGTTCCGTTTCCGATGCGGATACTGCGTCTGCTTGTGGCATCGGATTTTGTGTGTAACGATCCTCTGGCATCTTCATTCTCCTTTTTCATTGGTTTGGGGTTCCAGCCCGATCAGCTTACCAAAGCAGATCGAGCCGTTGGTGGATTGCAGGCAGACCTGACCGACCCTTCCGTGTAACGAACGGTCAGAGAGGACGGCAACCTCCAGAAAATCGGCGGTGTGTCCATAGGCGTAGCCTTCGGAGCAGGTTTCAAACAGAACCTCCGTGAGGGGGCGGCTTTGGATGGCTTCCTCCAATAGCTCCCGACGGATCTCTCCCGTCACTGTCTCCAGCTCGTGAAGCCGTTGCCGCTTGATCGGCTCGGGAATCTGATCTGCCATGGTGGCGGCGGGGGTCCCTTTTCGTTTGGAATAGGGGAAGATATGTACCATGAGGAACCGAGCCTCTCGGCAGAACGCTACCGTTTGGCGGAAATCCTCCTCGGTTTCCCCCGGAAAGCCGACGATTACGTCGGTGGTGAATTTTACGTTGGGGATCCGTTCCCGAAGCAGGCGAATGGCACTCATCGCTTGCTCCGCGTTGTATTTCCGCTTCATTAATGCCAGAACGCGACTGCTTCCGCTTTGCAGGGAAAGATGAAAATGGGGCGCAAGAGAGGAAAGGGAAGCGATCCGATCCACGAAGGGAGGGCGGATCAAAGAGGGATCCAGCGACCCCAGCCGTACGCGCCCGATGCCATCGATTCGATCCACCCGTTCCAGCAGAGTGCCCAGATCCACGTCCCGTCGATCCTTTCCGTAGGAGGCGGTCTCAATTCCCGTCAGTACTACCTCACGGCAGCCGTTTTTCGTCAGGGTATCCACCTCCTCAAGGATGTCCTCGGGGGCTTTGGAGCGAACCTTTCCTCGGGCGTTCGGAATGATACAGTAGGTACAGCGATTTTCACAGCCGTCCTCAATCTTGATATACGCGCGGGTGCGCCCGAAGGATGCGATGCGCATGGCTTCAAACGCCGCGGAGTCGATGTCGGCAACACGGATTTTTTGGGGGACTTGATTTTTTTCTTCTTTTAATAAACGAAGTACGGCACGTGCCGCCTCCAGCTTTTCGGTGTTTCCGATTACCGCATCCACACCGTCGATGGCGGCAAGCGACTCGGGGGCAGTTTGCGCCAGACACCCCGTAACCACGATGCGGGCGTTCGGATTTTTCGCGATGGCACGGCGGATAAACTGACGTGCCTTCCGATCCGATTCCGCGGTAACGGTACAGGTATTGATAATATACGCGTCGCAGACCTCGGTGGGAGGAAGCAGCGACAAGCCGCACCGCCCGAGCTCCTCGGCGATCGCCTCCGACTCGTATTGATTGACCTTACAGCCAAGGGTATAGATTCCCACGCTTTTTCTTTCTGTTTCCATGAACGGTTCTCCAAATGCTTTCTTATATGCTCATTGTATCATATTTTTTTCTTTTTGTAAAGAGGCGGATTCGGATTCGGTTCTTCCGAAATCTTGAAATTTCGCAAATCCTCTTGCAAAGAGCGGGGAAATGCTTTATAATAAGAATAAGAATAGCATTAAAAAAGGTTGAGAAAAAATGAGAATACTGACGGTTTATAAAAACGACGCGGGGCAAAGATTGGACAAGTTTCTTTCCAAAGCCGTAAAGGGCTTGCCCACCTCCATGATGTATAAGCTGATCCGCACCAAAAAGATCAAGGTCAATCGCAAGCGGGCGGAGCAGAACTATCTCTTGCGGGAGGGGGACGAGATCCAGCTCTTTATCCGTGAGGAATTTTTCCATTCCCCCGAGAAGGACGACGGTGCCTTGGGGCGGATCGTTCCCAAGCTCAATATTCTGTACGAGGACGACAATATTCTGTTATTGAACAAGCGACCGGGGGTTCTCGTTCACGAGGATACCGCCGCCGCGGAGAATACGCTGATCATGCACGTGAAGGCGTACCTGTTCCAAAAGGGGGAGTACGATCCCTCCTCGGAGCAGTCCTTTGCACCCGCTCTTTGCAATCGGATCGACCGTAATACGGGAGGGATCGTGGTGGCGGCGAAGAATGCGGAGGCGCTCAGGGTAATGAACGAAAAGATCCGCGGCAACGAGCTGAGTAAATTTTATCTTTGTCTGGTTCACGGTGTTCCCAGGAAGTGGCAGGCGACCCTCCACGCCTATCTGCGCAAAAACAGTGCGGACAATATGGTGGAGGTGCGTGAGCATCCCTTTGCGGGAGCAAAGGAGATCATTACGGGCTATCGCGTGCTGGAGACAAGAGGAGAGAACGCTCTTTTGGAGGTGGAGCTGGTGACGGGAAGAACTCACCAGATCCGCGCCCAGATGGCGGCAATCGGACATCCTCTTTTGGGAGACGGCAAATACGGCGTCAACCGAGAGGAAAAGCACAGGGGCTATAAATATCAGGCGCTTTACGCCTACAAGCTGTGCTTTGACCGAACCGATACGGAAAATCCGCTGTCCTATCTGGAGGGAAAGACCTTCTGTCTGGATCGGCGGGATATTTGGTTTTTACAGGAGCAATCAAAATAATCATATTAAAGAGGAAATATGAAACTTACGGATAAAAAACGATATTGTTTTCTTTTGCTTGCGGCGGGCGGTCTGTTGACGGGACTGACTCTGGTTTGCCCCACGGTGGGCTTTCTGGAGTGGCTGACCCTCGTCCCCGTCGGGATCTTCTTACTGGACTGCGCGACCGATCCCACCCTGCGACTGCGTCGCTTGTACGGCTATGGTCTGTTCTTCTTCCTAAGCTTTTACCTTGTGGTCTTTCACTGGTTCGTCAATCTTTACCCTCTGGATTTCATTGACGGTATGACCAAGGGCGCCGCCCTTGCGGTGGTGCTGGTGGCGTGGTTGGGACTATCTTTGTTGCAGGCGCTGATGGGCGGACTGCTGTTCGTGGCACTCGGCGCGGTGTTCCGTTCCCGCTTAGCACGGCGGATCCCGTTTTTGCGCCCCTTCCTCGGAGCGGGTGCGTGGGCGGTCTACGAATGGACTCAGACCCTTGGTTGGTGGGGCGTTCCGTGGGGACGGCTCCCCTTGGGGCAGGCGAAGTATCTGATCGGCTTGCAGACCGCCTCCTGGTTCGGCTCGTATTTCGTTACCTTCCTGCTTGTGGCAGTGAATTTTTGCCTTGCGTATCTTGCGTGCGGATTGCTCGCGAAGGACAAAGAGACACACATGCCTTTGCTGAAAAAGACCTGTACCGCGGTGGCGATCATGCTGGTCTTTCAGTACGGCGCGGGTACGGTGATTTGGCTGACGGGTGCGGGCGATGAGGCGAAAACCGTTCGGGTAGCGGTGGTGCAGGGAAATATTTCATCCCATGAAAAATGGAGCGCCTCCAGTATCAAGCGAACCCGACAGGTCTATCGGGACTATACGATCAAGGCGGCAGAGGAGGGGGCGCGGATCGTGGTCTGGCCCGAAACCTCCCTGCCTTACGTCATTGAGGAGGATAACGCTATCGGAGCGTTCGTCTCCGATCTGGCGGTAGACGCCAATACCACGATCCTTGTGGGAGCGTTTACCGAATGCGAGAAGGGGGAATACAACTCTATTATTTGCTTTACCCCCGACGGAAAAATGCTTGAGACTGTGTATTCCAAGCGAAGGCTGGTTCCCTTTGGGGAATTCGTTCCTCTGCGCGGACTCATCGAGACCCTGATCCCCCCCCTTGCGGAGCTGGTGATGAGCGAGGGCGATGTTCTGTGGGGCGAGGGTGCCGAGATCTTTGAATTGGAGGAGGGAGCGGTCGGTTCACTGATCTGCTTCGATTCCATTTACGAGGGTCTGACGAGAGAAAGCGTGTCGGAGGGAGCGGAGCTGATCTGCCTTTCCACCAACGATTCGTGGTTTACCGATTCCGTGGCGCTCTATATGCACAACGCGCAAGCACAGCTTCGCGCCATTGAAAGCGGACGGTACGTGGCGAGAGCGGCAAACACCGGAATTTCTGCCGTGATCTCCCATCGGGGAGAGGTTTTGCGGGAGCTTGCGCCCTTGGTGGACGGCGTTCTGACGGAGGACGTGGCAATGCGAAGCAATACCACTCTCTATACGGCGATCGGAAATCTGTTCGTGTATTTGTGGCTGGCGGCTCTGGCGGCAATTGTGGGAACAGAGGCGGCTTTTGGAATCCTTGGACGAGCTCTCGACGCAAAAATCAAAAGAAAAATGGGAAAGCAACTTGACAAACCATCAAAAATATGATATCATACATATGGATTTATTTTACATGAAAAGGAGAAACTGAAAATGAAAAAATCCATTCGCATTCTGTCTGTTGTTCTGGTTGCTTTGATGCTGTGCCTGTCCTTGACCGCTTGCGGCAAGACCTTGTCGGGCAAGTACACGAGTGACGCGGGTATTTTCGGCGAGACCACCTACGAGTTTAGCGGAAAAAAGGTAGAGATCTCCTATAAATCTCTGCTCGGTACCGTGACTACCGTTGAGGGCGAGTACGAAATTGACGACGACAAGATCACCATTACCATTACCGATGAAGACGCGGATGATGACGACGCGAAAAAGCTGAGCGGAACCTTTGCTTTTGAGGAGCAGGACGACGGCGATATCAAGATCGGCGTAATCGAGTACAAAAAGGCGTAATCGCATAAAAAATGAACCGCATGGGGCAATTTGCTCTGTGCGGTTTTGTTTGTTTGCAAAACCGAATGCGTAATTTTTGGTTATTTTACTTTTCATGGAAAAAGGGAAAGAGGCTCTTGCAAAAAAGGAAAGTTTGTTGTATAATAAAAAGGACAAGATTTCAAAAGAACGATGGGAATAAAAAGTAATGCAAAACAATTTGGATGGACGCTATTTGGCGGCAAAAAGAAAGCTGTTTGATATTTATTACGCATCCTTGAACAAGGAACAGCGTGAAGCGGTATTTACCACCGAGGGCTCGCTTCTGATCCTTGCGGGAGCGGGAAGCGGCAAGACCACGGTGCTGGTGCAACGGATGGCTTTTCTCGTGCAGTACGGCAACGCGTATTACAGCACCTACGTTCCTTACGGGATCACCGAGGAGCGTGTGGCGGAGCTGGAAGGGGCGTCCAAGCTTTCGCTGGAGGATATCAAGCCGATCCTTTCTGAATTTATTTCCTCCCCTTGCGCGCCGTGGCAGCTTCTTGCCATTACCTTTACGAACAAGGCGGCAAACGAGATCAAGACCCGCCTGCGCAAGGTTATTCCCGAGGAGGGAGCGGCGGATTCGATTTGGGCGGGAACCTTTCACTCGATCTGCGCGCGGATTCTTCGCGCCTACGGAGATCGGCTTGGCTATGACCGAAGCTTTACGATTTACGATACCACCGATACCAAGAACGCTATGACCGAGGCGATGAAAGTCTTGAATATTGATGAAAAATCTCTGCCCGTGAAGTCGGTGATGAGCACGGTAAGCCGTGCCAAGGAAAACCTCTTGACCCCAGACGGCTTCGAGAAGGAATACGGTATGAAGGATTTTCGCATGAAGCAGATTGCCCGTGTCTACCGTGCCTATCAGGAACGGCTGAAAAGCTCGGGCGCCATGGATTTTGACGATCTGATCATGCAGACCGTTCTGCTCTTTGAGACCGACCCCGAGGTTCTGGAGACCTATCAAAGAAAGTTCCGCTACATTTCCGTGGACGAGTTTCAGGATACCAACGTCAGTCAGCTTCGTCTGGTAAAACAGCTTTACGGACTGCATAAAAATCTCATGGTGGTGGGTGACGACGACCAGAGCATCTATAAATTCCGCGGAGCGGTCATTGACAACATTCTTTCCTTCGATCGGCGGTTTGCCGACACCAAGACCGTCCGTCTGGAGCAGAACTACCGTTCCACCGACGTGATTCTGCAGGCGGCAAACGGCGTGATCTCCCACAACGTGGGGCGAAAGGGAAAGACCTTGCGTACCGTTCGCAAGGGTGGCGAGAAGATCACCCTTCGTCCGTGCAACGACCAGAACGACGAGGCACGATATCTGGTGTCGGAGATTCAGGAGCTGGTCGCCAAGGGGATGTATCGCTATCGGGATTGTGCCATTCTGTACCGTACCAACGCCCAGTCGCAGACGATCGAGCGGATCTTTGCCAAGAGCGGAATCCCGTACCGTATGTTGGGCGGCTTGCGCTTCAACGACCGCAAGGAAATCCGTGATATCGTTGCCTACTTACAGTTTATTAATAATCCCGCCGACCGTGAACGGATGCGTCGGATCATCAACGAGCCCAAGCGAAAGATCGGACACGCCACCGTGGACGGGGTGGAGGTCATTGCCGCGGAGCAGGGGATCTCGGTCTTTGAGGTGATGATGCGGGCAGACACCTTTCCCGCCCTCTCTCGTTCGGCAAATAAGCTGAAGGAGTTTGCGCTGATGATCTCCTCTCTGCGCCGTCTTTTGGAGACCGACATCACCTTGGAAGCCTTCGTCAAGCGTGTGCTGGAGGTAACGGGCTACCGTCAGATGCTGATCGACGGCGGCGAGGAGGAAAAGGAACGGCTTGAAAACCTTGACGAGTTTTTGTCGGGGGTCATTGAATACGAGAAAAACAACGAGGAGCCGACGCTGCTTGGCTTCTTGGAGGAAAACGCGCTGGTGTCCGACGTGGATAAATACGACGAGGAAGCGGATGCGGCGGTGATGATGACCATTCACTCCGCCAAGGGCTTGGAATTTCCCGTGGTGTTTCTCCCGGGTATGGAGGACGGCATTTTCCCCGGAATGCAGAATATTCTGGGCAGTCCCGACGAGATGGAGGAGGAGCGGCGACTGGCGTACGTCGCCATTACCCGCGCCAAGGATCGGCTTTATATTTTGCGCGCCAAGAACCGTATGCTGTACGGCAGAACCATGTGTAATCCCGTCTCCCGTTTTGTGGAGGAGATCCCGCGGGAGCTGATCGTGGAGGATGCGCCCTATACGCCTACCTATGACCGCAAGCCCAAAACCTATTTTCATGCGGACGATGGCTACGGCGGACGGGCAGGCAGTGCCGCACCGTCAAACGGCGGCTTTACCTTGACGAAGCAACCGCCAAGCGCGGGCGTCAAGGCACCTCAGCTTGAAGCGGGAGACCGTGTGCGGCATCTGACCTTTGGAGACGGTGAGATCCTTTCTGCCCGCCCGATGGGCTCTGACGTGCTTTACGAGGTGATTTTTGAGAGGTTCGGCACGAAAAAGCTCATGGGCAATTACGCCAGACTGAAAAAATTGAACTGAAAAACGGCTGTTTTCTTGGAAATGCCAAGAAAACAGCCGCTTCTCTATTCTTCGAATACAGTTTCTACCACCTTTGACGCTTCGTCGGGAGAATAGCGCCAGTAGTCGATGTGAGGGGTCTTTTCGCAGTCGATAAAATACCGCAGACCGCCGCGGGGAAGCACTCCCTTGTAGGAATCGATCAGCACCAGCTTGATCTTCATACGGGTGGGAATGATGTTTTTTATGTAAACCGCCACCCGCTGACCTACCTCCGCCAAGGCGCGGTCCGACGTTCCTTCCCGAATCTCCGCCAGTCCTGCCAGATTGGGCGCAAGCTCCACGAATACGCCGTAGCTTTCCACACTTCGCACAATGCCCGATACCGTTTGCCCCGCCTCAAAATGGGAGGCGTTTTCCTGCCACGTGCCGAGAAGCTCCCGCATACTGACGAAAAAGCGATCCTGCTCCCGATCGATGGTTTTGACCACCGTCCAGATGCTGTCGCCCACCGCAAGGCGGTCGGATGGATGGGAAATGCGAGAGACAGAAATGCTGTCTACCGAAAGAAGAGATGCCACGCCGCAACCGATATCCACGAACGCGCCGAAGTTTTCCAGATGGGTTACCTTGGCGGGAATGATATCCCCCGGGATCAGATCGGAAAGATAGTTGCGAATACACTCCTCCTGCGCGGCGCGGCGGGAAAGGATCGCCACGGTCTCTCCGTTTTCCTTCGAAAAGCCCATGACCTTGAAGCAGACGGGCTTGCCGACTCGTGTGATCACGGCAATATCCTTCAGGGTTTCTCCACGGCGGCAGAATACCGCGTCGCGGCGGTCGATGATCCCGCGGATTCCGTAAAGATCCACGTGTAAACGCATGGCGCTGTCGCAGAGCAAAACGGTGGATTCTAAAATTTTGCCCTCGTTCCTAGCGGATTCCAAGCCCGAAAGGGAAGACAGATATTCACGGTTTTCCGCGAGGTGCAGGCGGGTTCCCTCGGGTGCATAGGTTTGATTCATGATTCCTTTAACCTCCGTTTTTTTGTTTTGCTATACTGTATGCGGCGGTAGGGGAATTTTATGTGTGTTCAAAAAAAAATTTTTCAAATTAAAAACGAGGAATTAAGAGGAAAATAGGTGAATCCGAGAGAAAACGAGAGCTTTTAAAATGATAAATGAAATTTTTCAAAAAAGTTTTCAAAAAGCTATTGACAAACGGGTTCTGCCGTGATATAATATGCGAGCATGATTAAATATTTACTTTATTTTGGAGGAAAATGCAATGTCCACTTATATGGCAAAAGCTGAAACGGTTGAGCGCAAGTGGTATGTTCTGGATGCGGCAGGCAAGCCCATGGGTAGAGTCGCAGCAGCAGCAGCAACCATTCTTCGCGGTAAGCACCGTCCCGAGTTCACCCCTCACGTAGACTGTGGTGAGTTCGTTATCATCATCAATGCGGAAAAGGCAATTCTGACCGGCAAGAAGCTGGAGCAGAAGTACTATCGCCGTCACTCCGGTTACATTGGCGGACTGAAGGAAGTTCAGTACAAGACCCTGATGGCAACCAAGCCCGAGCTTGCAATGGAGCTGGCAGTGAAGGGAATGCTCCCACACAACAGCATCGGCGCAAAGTCTGCGACCAGACTGAAGGTATTCGTAGGCGCTGAGCACACCCATGCGGCACAGAAGCCCGTGGCAATCGAGATTAACTAAGGGAGGACGGAATTATGTACACAAGCTCTAAGCCCTATTTCTACGGCACGGGAAGAAGAAAGAAGTCCGTTGCCCGCGTTCGCATCGTTCCCGGAACCGGTGTGATCACCATCAATAAGAAGAACATCGACGAGTACTTCGGTCTTGAGACCCTGAAGCTCATCGTGAACCAGCCCTTCGGTGCAACTGCTACCGAGGGTAAGTTTGATATCATCGCAACCGTAAACGGCGGCGGTCTGTCCGGACAGGCAGGCGCAATCCGTCACGGTCTTGCACGCGCGTTGGTACAGGCAGATGAGAACTACAAGCCCGCTCTGAAGGCTGCTGGTCTCCTGACCCGTGACCCTCGTATGAAGGAAAGAAAGAAGTACGGACTCAAGGCCGCACGTCGTGCACCTCAGTTCTCCAAGAGATAATTATTTTCTCAAAATACCCCCGAAAACACTGGGTTTTCGGGGGTTCTTTCTATTCATTTGCCACGAATTTGCCACGAATCGAATTTATTTTGTGGAAAGAAGGGCTGATGATACGGTCTTAG
>JAFTPX010000032.1 GCA_017463065.1 Clostridia bacterium | reverse complement strand
ATTTTACTTTTACAACCCCTCCGTCAGCCTTCGGCTGCCACCTCCCCTTACACAGGGGAGGCTTTTTTCTACCTCCCGAGAGGTAAGCAAAAGGCTTTTGATATGAACATGTCAAACGTGCCTTTGCGTTGCTTTTGACGAAAGATGCGGGAGGGGCTTGCCCCTCCCCTACCGCTTTCTTGTTTGTTTTAATCGTAGCCATTCAGTTTTTCTTTAGGGTTTTACAAACGTAATTGATGGAATTGTATTCAGAAATACCATCATACGAGGTAGGGGAGGGGCTTGCTCCTCCCGTTTGTTGTCTTTAATTAAGTCAGTGCTTGTCAAGAAAAGAGGACAGAGAACGTAAAACATCCTCTGTCCTCCTGTCGGCAGGTATTAGATTTTAAAACTGTCCTTTAGAGTACATCTCTTTCCGCGAGTGCTTTCTTTTGCTTACTTTTCTTTTGCGTAAGATATGATTGCCTCCTCCCGAAAAAGAACAAATTCCCGCAATCATTAAAAAAACATTAAAAAACATTCCGCGAGTGCTTTCTTTTGCTTACTTTTCTTTCGCGAAAGAAAAGTAAGGCGCGTCCTCCACTCATCCCCATCAAAAATATTCATTCAAAAACGAAAGGACTTGATTCATATAGCCATGGGGGTCAAAATAGACGGATTGGGCGTGCTTGGCGTGAGGGACGGTCATGAGGGTAACACGGTCGTTCCCTTCTGCCGCACGGCGGGACATTTCCGTAGGCACGTACCGATCCTCCTCGCCGTGGATCAATAGGACGGGCAGTCGGTTTTCCTTGAGACTTTTCGGAGTAGAGCACTCCCGAAAGTCGTAGCCCGCCAAGATACGGCTCCAGTAATTCATAAAATAGATGGTCGGATACGGCGGAATCTTATGCTTGTGCCACAGCGTATTGTGAATAATCTCCCAGGGGGAGGTAAAGGGGCAGTCGGCGATCACGCAACGGAGGGAATCGGGCAGACCCGTATTCAGGGACATCAGAACCGTGGCGCCTCCCATGGAAAGTCCGAACAACGCCACGGACAAAGCTCCAAATCGTTTCCCCGCCAAGCAACACCACACGTTCACATCCCGCCGCTCCAAGGCACCGAAGCCGATGTATTTTCCCTCGCTCTCCCCATGAGACCGTTGGGAAGCAAGGATGAGATGATACCCCGCCCGATGAAGCGTCATTGCCTGCACGGAAAGATCCCGACGGCAGGAGGAATGATAGCCGTGAAACAGAATACAAACGCCCTTCCCCTCGCCCTCGGCACTCAAGAGCAGACCCTTCAGACGGAATCCGTCGGCGGCAAGCACGCTGACCGTCTCAAAGGACTGTCCGTCAAACCACGCCCGACTTTCCCGTAGGATCGCCAGCCCCGCCTCGGGAATCGCGCCTCCGCCGCCGTGCTCCGTCCGATCGGCAGGATACCTTCTTTTCCGCTTACAGGCGTGAAGAAAGCAAAAATATCCAAATAAAGAAAAGAAGAAAAACACCCCCATCAGGGCAATACCTGCGATCCAAAACAGCTTCATGCTTCCTCCCACAATTCTTGATATTATATATAATATATTACCACAACCCTCCGAAAAAATCAACTTTTTTGTTCTTCTTGTATGGATTTACTCAAAATGACAAACCCTAAAGGCAAACCACAAGGAGGACTCCGACCATGAAAGAACCCGAACGCCATGCTCTTGGCATCATTCCCCACACTCCTTATCTGTTCTGGAAGCGAACGGCAGACCTGCTTTTGTCGGCAATGCTTCTTTTGTTACTCTCACTTCCCCTTTTGTTCATTGGAATCCTCGTTCGCCTGACCTCCAAGGGACCCGCCATTTTCCGTCAGGAGCGAATCGGCAAGGAGGGCAAGCCCTTTCTCTGCTATAAATTCCGAACCATGTACCTCTGGGCGCCCCACGATTGCCCCACCGCGGAGCTGACGGACACCGAGCGACTGGTCACCCCTCTGGGGCGGCTTCTTCGCCGTGCCAGTCTGGACGAGCTCCCCCAGCTTTGGAACGTCCTGGTGGGGGACATGAGTGTGGTGGGTCCCCGACCCCTGATCCCCAAGGAGGAGGAAGCTCACCACCTGCGGCGGCAATACGGAGTTTACCGTGTCCGCCCTGGGATCACGGGGCTGGCGCAGATCAGCGGACGGGATCTTCTGTCCGACCGTGAAAAAGCTCGCCTTGACGCGGAATACGTCCGCCGCCTGAGCCTTGGGGAGGATCTTCGGATCCTGTTCCAAACCTTCGTCCGTGTCTGCTCGGGAGACGGTGTCCGCAGCCTTCCCAAGGAAGCAAATCCCCACCCGCAAAAGCGACCGTAAATACAGGAAAAATCCGCTCCGTAAACATGACGGAGCGGATTGTTTCATATGCTATACTGATTTCCAATTCAATCACGAAAGAGAGAGTCCCATGAAAAAACGCCTTGCTTGTCCGTTGCTGTGCCTGCTCCTCTGCCTTGCCTGCCTTGTTGCCTGTCAAAGAACCCCGCCCTCGGCAGAAGCCATTCTGTCCTCCCTCATGGAGGAAGCGGAAGGTTCCCTGCCGACGGGCTCGGTCTATCTGTCGGGAGCGGAGGAAGGAAGCAACGCCTACCCGTCCCCCTCGCTTTTACGCGCCATGTACGGCGAAACTGCGGAGGAGATCCTCGGTCTGACAGAGGACTACGCCATCTATCTCTCCTCCCGCGCCTTCCCTGCCGAGCTTGCCGTCTTTCGTTGCTATTCCGCAAGCGATGCCGACCGCATCGCCGCCCTTTGCCTCAACCGTCGGGACGACCTTCAGGTTGCCCTCCGCGGAACGGCGTGGGAAGCCCGGTCCGACTCCGTTTGGGTGGTGGATCGGGGTCGCTTCGTGGTCATGGGCTTTGCGGAAAACGGAGCGGAGCTGCAAAAGGAAGCCCTGCGGCTCATTGGATAAGCCCGCTCAACACGCCCCAAAGATAATAAATCAAACCATACACCGTCCCCGCAAGGGTTCCGTAGAGCAGTACAGGTCCCGCCACGGTAAAGATCTTGGCGCCTACCCCCAACACCAGCCCCTCCGCACGGCTGTCAATGGCGGGGGATGCCACCGAGTTGGCAAAGCCAGTAATGGGAACCAACGTCCCCGCCCCCGCAAAACGGGCAATGCGGTCAAATACCCCAACGGCGGTGAGCAGTACCGCTACAAAAACCAGCGTCACCGAAACGAGAGCGGTTGCCTCGTCCTTCACAAGACCGCAGACCTTGGAATAAAGCTCCAATAAGCCCTGCCCCATGGCACAGATCGTCCCGCCCACCAAAAAGGCGCGCAGACAGTCCGCCCCAAGGGGAGACTTTGGCGCGTGAGCGGCGGCGTATTTTTTGTATTGCTTTTTGTCCATATTCATGATTCCTATCCTCCGATTTCCCTTTCCTTTCCATTTACTGTTTCCGTTTTTCTATTTTTTTATTCGACTCTTTACAAATTCGGATTTTTGTTGTATAATGATAATAGAATAGAAAAAAGGCAATCGCCGAATATCGAAGGGAGAGTATATATGGCAAGCTGGAATGAGCTCCGCGACACCGCCAAGCGGGCGGCTACCAAGGCAATTAACAAAACGAGTGAGCTGGTGGACATCGCCTCCATGCAGATCAAGCTGAAAAGCTTGGAGTCCAAGCGCAACACCCAGTATCAGCTGTTAGGCAAGCTGACCTACCGTCAGTTGAAATCGGGAGAGTCGCAGGCAGAAAAGATCGCCCCCGTGGTAGCGGAGTTGGATACAATTCTGGAACAGATCCGCGAGCAGGTGGCAGAGATCGAAGCCGCCAAGAAGGCGCGGGAGGAAAGAAAACAGGCGGAAAAGGAAGCCGAAGCCACAACCGCCGAGAAAACCACCGCCGAGGAAGAAGCGGAATAATTGAAAAGATCCATAAAAACGGGCGACCGCAAGTCGCCCGTTTCATCGTCTCGAAGCCGTGAAGCTCCCTCACCCGACACCCATAGCATTCATGACAGCGGCGGGTCGGAATACGATATTTGCTCTTATCCATTACAATATCTCCGCCCCCCGCATCCAAACAGGTCGGTACGTAGTTTCCGATGGATTTTTACCTCAAAACAAACCGTTGCGCAAATTTGATGTCCTTGCCCATGGCAAGGTTTCGGCTTTGCCGAAAAATCAAAGTTGCCTTTTTCCAACATGCCTGTGGCATGTTGAAAAATAGGATATCCACAATCAATCAGCGCAGAGACCACATCCCTCGATAAGAACTTGCCGGCAAGATCTTTGGAGGCTTGAAACCGCAATGTTTTGGGCGACAACGCCGCCCAAAACTTGCCTGTTGGCAAAATGCCAACAAGTTCTCTGAAAGAAAGGTTCCAAAAACGCATCCTCACGCATCCTTATGCTTTTTTGCGGCGGTACCAAACGATGATGCCTATGCCTACGAGGAAGAGGGGTAAAATCAGAATGGTAAAGACCCCGAACACAGTTGCGGCAGAGGCGGTAGCCTGCAAGGGTGCCGCTTGATAGGGCTTATCCTCGGGCAGGGTCAAGGCAGACCGATATTCCAGATCAGTCCAATCCAAGGTCAGATACACACAGAAGTTATTAGAGATTGCCGCATCGGAGGAGCTCACTCCGCTGAGTGCCACGGTATAGGAATCCGCACCCGTGAACCAGCACAGCCGCGCGCCACGGTTGTTTTCCGCCGCCGCCGCGAGAACCCGAACCCCCTTTTCGGCAGTGTTGTCGCCCACGATTGCTTGATCCGAGGTAGAAAGCAACGCCGTGAGGATCAGCGAGGAATCTTCGCACGCCCCAAAGGAAATGGCGTTTCCGCCCGTGATCACAGGAATCAAAGAGGTCTCCTCACCCGTCGCCGCCAAGGCATCGTGCTGTCCGTTTGCCACAGCCTCCACCTCGTCACTGACCACCGTCTGAAAGGTTTGCCCGTCGTCCTCGGTGACTGTTATCTCCTCCTTCACCGCCCCCGCCGAAGCGCTCAGCCCGTAGTCCGCCATCAGCGCCATCAGATTCGGCATGGAAAGATTGGCTTCGTCAGTCAGCACCGTGACCGTACCGCCCCGCTCCAGATAGTCCCGAAGGGCTTGAATCTCACCCACAGTGTAATCCCGCTCAGGCGCGGCAATCCATACCGATGCCGCGTCCGCGGGGATCGATCCCCCCTCCGTCAGTGTCAGGGATTGTATGCTCTCTCCGTAAATGGAGAACAGTCCCTCCAGCACCGAGCCCTCCATTACTGCCTCCCCGTGTCCCGTCAGGGCGTACTTCACGGGGATCCGCTCCGCCGCCACGTATTCCGTCGCCGCGGCAATCACGCTCTCGCCTTGGAAATACAAGGCGGAATCGTTCACCAAATAGAAGAGATATTCCTCATACCGGGAATCCTGCAAACTATATTGATATAAATAATAGTAGTACCGCTGATACTCGTACCATGAAAGCTTGCCGTCCTCGGCAGCGTCAAAATACGTCTGAAAAAAGCTGATCAACGAGGTGTTGCTGTTGACGTAATAAAACAGACTGTAATAGTCCACGAATTCCATCCGATGCCGACTCTCCAGAATCACACCGTACGGAACCCCTTCCAGATCCTCTGCCTTGACCCCCACCTTCTCCAGCAAATCGCCACAATCCTTCACCCCGTCCTTTTTCAAGGTCAGCCTCGGACTGCTTGCCGCAAGATCCTCCATAAAATACACAAATTTGCGGTCGTCTCCCTCGTTCTCCAGTATCCAGACCGTCACGTCCTCCTCCAAGGAGGCGAAATAGTCCCCAAGGGAATCCGATACCGTGTAGTTCTTGGACTTGCTCACGTCCAAACGAAGGAAGCGGGAGGGAACGAACGCCACCCCCACGTTGACGGCAACCAGTACCAGCGCCAAAACAAGAACAGGCACACGGAGCGCCCCTTTCTCTTCCTCTCCCCTGCGCCGATTCCATTGCCGCCATGCTAAGACAAGAAAGACAAGGGACAGAGACAAATACAACAAAACTCTCCCGCCGTCCAACCGCCCGTACACGAAGGGCGAAAAGGATCCGAATACCGACAGATATGAAATCACCCCTCCAAAGGGATCGGGCAGCCACGCCCCAAGGCTCTGGAGCCCCGCCAACGCCGCCATGGACAGAAAGCCCACAAGGTACGCCGTCAGCCTGCCTCGGAACAGCGTCGCCAAGAAGATCTGGAACGCAAGCAGCGCCTGCGCCAGTAAGAAAAAGCCAAGCAGAGCGGAATAGGCGGCAGGATGATGCACGTCCCCGAATACGTCGAGGATCAGCGGAAGCACCGCCACCGAAAGGGTAGCAATCCCCACCGCCGCCGTCGCCGCCAGATATTTTCCAAAAAAGATCGCCTTTCCCGACAGCGGCAAGAGTCGGAGGAACCGATCCTCGTCCCCGTCAAAAAGGAAGAGCTTGACCGTCAGGATCGGCATCACCAATCCCACGGCGACGATCAGAAAGCCCATGGTATATTCCAACGCCGACGAGCCGTAGGTAAAGTTGAATACGGTCACGAATACGCCGCAAAACAACCAGAAAAGCCCCAAGAACAAATAGCCGTACAGACCGCCAAACAGAGCTCTGAGCTCCTTCCGAACCATCCCTCTCATCGTGCCGCCTCCTTTCCTTTTCTTCCAACCCGTCTTTGCCGCTCCCCCGTCTCCGCCCGCGGAACAGCACTCTCCTTCGTTGCCGACGAGGCGGTCAAGGAATGATAGACCTCCTCCAGCGAAAGGGCGTCATCACTCATGGAAAGAATGGGGGCTCCCTGAGCGGTCAGGGCGGCGGACACCGCCTCACGGATGTCCCGATCTGTCCGATAGTCCAAACGGAAGCGAAGCTCTCCCGTCCGTCCGTTCCGCGCAAGCTCACAGCCGATCCCGTGGGGGATCGCCTTCAAGGCGGCAAGCAAAGCCTGCGCATCTCCCCGTGTGCCCACGGTCAGCGTCCGACTTCCCAACAGCTTTTCTTCCAAGCCCTCAAAGGTATCAGTCGTCAGAAGCACGCCCTCAGAGAGGATCGCCACCTCCGAGCAAAGTGCCCGCGCCACGCAGAAATCCGAGGTGGCAAGCACCACGGTCTTGATTTTCCCCAGCATACGGACAATATCCGTCACCGTCTCGTTGCGGTCTGCCGATCCGCCCCGAAGGGGTTCATCCAACAGCACCACGTCGGGATTGCCCATCAGCGCCCCCGCCAGTCCCAATCTTTGCCGCTCCTCCGAGGAAAGGCGAGCGCACAGACGGCTCCGCGCCTCCTCCAGACCGCAGAGCTCCAATGCCTCCTTGATCTGACGATACCGCTTCTCCTCCGCAACGCCGCGGGAGGCTCCCACAAGATCCAGCACCTCCTCCGCCGTCATGTCCCGAGGAAAGACGGGGCGTTCCCTCAAATATCCGATCCGTCGGCGGCTGTGGGGATCAGAGGTCGATACGGCGACACCGCCCACCGTGATGCTGCCCCCGTCTGCCGCAAGACTTCCTGACAGAAGCTCCATCAGGGTGGTCTTTCCCGCCCCCGCAGGTCCGAGAATTCCGTGAATGCCGCCCTTGGCAAAGGACAGCGAGAGCCCACTTAGCGCCACCCGCTCCCCATATCTCTTGGTCAGCGACTCTACCTTCACCATTGCCTCCACCGCTTCCGTCTGTACCTCACTTCGTTCTGTTCCGTTCATCAAAGCATACCTCCGCTTTGTTTTCCATTCTTGAACCATTTTACCATAAAACTGTGTCCGAACCTTGAATAAATCTTGACCGTTTTATGATGCTGGAAAAATCCTGTCAAAACTCTCCCCAATTCCGCCGTTCGCAATTGACAAAAGACGCCCCCTGTGGTATAATAATGTATTGAATCTGTTTTTCAAAAAGAAAGGATATCATCATGTGCGCACAATTGCTTTCTACTCAGCCCTATAAAGGAACCCGAGACTTTTACCCCGACGAGATGCGCCTGCGCAACTGGTTCTTCGGCAAGATCCGCTCTGCCTTGGAGGTTTCGGCGTTTGAGGAATATAACGGACCGATGCTGGAATCCTTGGAGCTGTATGCCGCCAAAAGCGGCGAGGAAATCGCCACCAAGCAAACCTATAATTTCGTGGACCGCGGCAACCGTACGCTGGCGATCCGCCCCGAAATGACGCCCACCGTCGCCCGTATGGTGGCGGGAAAAATGAACGAGCTCTCCTTTCCCCTCCGCTGGTTCTCCATTCCCAATATGTACCGCTACGAGGCAACCCAAAGAGGGCGGCTTCGTGAATTCTGGCAGCTGAACGTGGATATCTTCGGCTGTGATACCTACGAGGCGGATCTGGAGGTCATCGTCAGTGCCATCCGTATTATGAAGGCATTCGGTGCGGACGAGACCATGTTTACCGTCCGTATCAATAACCGTCGCTTCTTTAACGACGTCATCGCCGCCATTGCGGGAACCGACGCCGAGGGAAGCCGCCTGGTCTCCAAGGTCATCGACCGCAAGAACAAGGTGCCGAGAGAGGCTTACGAGAAGGACCTGCTGGCACTGGGATTGAATGGGGATCAGATCAAGCGGATCGACGATCTTTATCACATGAGTGTCACAGACGCCACCGACGTCTGCCCCGATTCCGTGGGTGCGCGGGAGCTTCGCCTGCTGTTTGCCGCCCTTGACAAGCTGGGGCTCGCCCAATACTGTGTTTTTGACTTCGGCATCATTCGGGGTCTGGACTACTATACGGGAACCGTATTCGAGGTCTTTGACAACGCCCCCGAGAACAACCGCGCCATGTTCGGCGGCGGACGGTACGACAATCTGGTGGGTCTGTTCGTGAAGAACGCCAAGGTGTCTGGCGTTGGCTACGGCATGGGCGACGTAACCCTTGAGAACTTCCTCGTGACCCACGGCTTGATCCCCGAAAGCTTCGGCGCGGAGGAAAAGGTTCTGGTGACGAAATTCGACGACGTTCCCTTTGAGAGCTACCTTGCACTGGCGGATCGCCTCCGTGATGCGGGAATCCCCACCTCGGTCTATCTGGGCTCGAAGAAATTCGGCAAGCAGATCGAGCATGCGGTAAAGGGTCAGTTTTCCCACGTCCTGATCATGGGCGGCAGTGAGCTGGAAGCGGGTGTAGTCAAGATCAAGAATCTCGCCACCCGCGAAGAAACCGCTATCTCCACGGACAAGCTGGAAGATTTTTTCGGGAAGTAAGAACTGTCCCACCACTCAAGAAAGGGCTTTTTGTATGATTTATATGTTTCTTGCCGAGGGCTTCGAGGAAGTCGAGGCGCTGGCACCCTTGGATCTTTTGCGCCGCGCGGGTCTTGTCGTCACCACCGTAGGAGTGGGCGGAACTCAGATCACGGGCGCTCACGGGATCACCGTCACGGCGGATATCCCCGACACGGACTATCACGACGACTCCCCCCGACTGATCTTTCTCCCCGGCGGAATGCCCGGTACCCTGAATCTCGCCGCAAGTCGGGTGGTCACAAACGCCGTCAAGCGAGCCTATGAGCAGAACGCCTATCTTGCCGCCATCTGCGCCGCCCCCTCCATTCTCGGAGATCTGGGTCTGCTGGCGGGTAAGGAAGCCATCTGTTATCCGGGCTTTGAGGATCGCCTGACTGGGGCGGTCATATCCCGCCGCCGTGTAGTGCGGGACGGTAAGATCATTACCGCCGCGGGCATGGGCGTTGCGGTCGAGATGGGCTTGATGCTGGTTTCCGTCCTTTGCGGGGAAGAGAAAGCAAAGGAGCTGCGCCGTGCCGTCATCGCTGACTAAAACCATGCTCCCGAAATTTCGGCGCGACAAAAAGGAGCTGCGCGCTCACTATCGCCAGATCCGCAAACGGATTTCGCCACAGAGCCGTACCCTTCTGAATGCGGCACTCTGCTCCAATCTTGCCTCCCTTCCCTGCTTTCGGGAGGCGGACACGGTCCTGTTTTACTACCCCATTCACAGCGAGCCGAATCTGCTGGCACTGGCAAAGCACGCCCAGGAGCTGGGCAAGCGGATTGCCTTCCCCGTCTCGGACGAGCAAACCTGTACGCTGACCTTCCGTCAAGTCTGTTGTGTGGAGTCCATGCGGGCAGGTGCCTACGGCATTCCCGAGCCCACTGAAGCCGATCCCCTCGTCACCGATTTTACCCATGCGCTTTGCATTGTTCCCGCCCTCGCCTTTGACCCCTTCGGCTACCGATTGGGCTACGGAAAGGGCTATTACGACCGATTTCTGTCCCACTTTGACGGATGCTCCGTCGGCGTTCTCTTCAGCTGTTGCCTGGACGACCGCCTGCCAAGAGATGCGCATGACCGTCCCGTGGATCGAATCGTTACCGAGAAAGGAGGATTTGACGTCAAATGAAACCCGAAAAGAATCTTCGCGCCTCGGCGCAACAAGCAGAAAACGATCCGCCTCACCGTGGCAGAGATCTGCACAAGCGGGGCTGGAAGAATCGCGTCATTACCCTGCATCCCACCGTTCTCGTCCTTGCCACCTACGTCCTTCTCCTGCTTTCCAAGCTGATCGACATTGCGCTGATCAACCGAGAGAACCGCTATTACAGCGTGGTCATTCTTCAAATGATGATCTTCCTGCTCCCGGGGGCGATCTGGTGCGTCTTCAGCGGTGAGCGGTACGTTTCGGGACTGCGGTTGCGCCCCATTCGGGCGAACTCGATTCTGCTCATCGTCTCTGCCGCCGTCCTGATGTCCGCGGGGGGGATTCTGATCAGTATCCTGTTCGGCGGCTTGGGCAGTCTGTCCGAAAACTTTTCACTCTACGACACCTTCGTATCGGGAGACGACGGAACTGCCTCGGGCACGATCTACCTGATCATGGCATATGCGGTACTCCCCTCCATCTGTGAGGAATTCGTGTTCCGTGGGATTCTGTGCCGTGAATACGAGCGCGGCGGCGTTCTTCGGGCAATCGTTCTCAGCTCGGTGTTCTTCGCCCTGTTGCATTTCAATCTCGCCAATCTTCCCGTTTATCTGTTTTCGGGAGCCGTTCTGGCACTGACCTTCTACGCTACCCGATCTCTCCTCGGCTCGATCCTTGCCCATTTTCTTTATAATATTTTCGGTATTTTTGGGCAACCCTATATAAACAACCTCTATGAGATCACGGGAAGCACCCGATTCTTTGTCTTTCTGGTTGCCGTTTTCTTTCTCGTATCCGCCGCCCTCTTTTGCGGCGAAGCGGCACGACTCTATCGGCAATATCTCTGGCGGGGCTATTCCGCGAATTACCGCAAGCCCTCTCCCAACAGCGCTCCCACTCCACAGGAAGCCTATTTGTCCGTGATCCGTCAGCCCTCCGCCATTGCTTGCTTTGCGGTCTACATAATTGCCTTGGTCATTTCTTGGCTGTAACGGCACGGGAAAAGACCGAGTATAGGAGGTCTTATGGAACAGATCACCCCACCCAACACCAATCCCCAAACGACAACAGGGTCAGTTTCCGACAAGAAGCTGACCCGTTTTGCGTATTCCCGTGTCTTGGTTCTGGTTCTCACCGCCCTGCTCTGCGCGGGACTGGTCATTTCCGTCGCCAACGATATGTATGCCTTCGTTAAGCCCCAAAGAACCGTCACCCTGACCGTGGATGAGCCCACGTCTCTGTCCGACCTTGCGGATCGCCTGCAAGCCGAGGGAATCCTTCAAAATCCATGGGTCTTTCAGCTCTATACCGCCTCCAAGAGTAAAACCGACCGCCTCGAACGCTTCGTCGGTACTCTTGAATTGAATTCTGCCATGAGCTACCGTGAGCTTCTCCTTGCCTTTTCCGAAGGGATGCGATAGGATGCGTTAGGGATGCGTTAGGGGGAACCTTCTTTCGAGAAGGTTCCCCCTAAAACCCCTTCCAAGAACTTGCTGGCAAGTTCTAATTGGGAGGCTTGCCGTAACCGCGCTCGACTATTGTAAATCTCCGTAAGGGATTGTTTTCGTTCTAAGGTAAAAATCCAGCGGACCCCGCAAATTTGATGTTCTTGCCCATGACAAGGTTTCGGCGTTGCCGAACAAACAAAGTTGCTCAATGTTACCAAGGTTCGAAGGTATGGCAAAACCGTTAGGAGATCCCACCTCGTATACTACCTTCCCTCCAAATACGTTTTTCATACCGATCCGCTGTTTACGATAATCTGAATACTGTTTTGGCGTTCTCCGCCGTGATGCGTACCGTTTCCACATAGGAAAGTCCCTTGATCTCGGCAAGGGCACCCACGGTATAAGCCATCAAGCCCGAATGGTTCATCCGTCCCCGAAACGGGTCGGGAGCCAGATAGGGCGCATCGGTCTCCACCAGCATCCGATCCGTGGGGACGATTGCCGCCACCTCACGAGCCTTCCGCCCGTTTTTAAAGGTCAATACCCCCGAAAAGGAGATGTACCACCCACGGCGGCAAAGCTCCTTTGCCATCTCCGCGCTTCCGCTGAAGCTGTGAAAGACCCCCGTGACCTTGGGATGGCGTAAAACCGTCTCAAAGCAATCCCCGTGGGCTTCACGGTCGTGAATGATCACGGGTAGTCCCAGCTCCTCCGCAAGGCAAAGCTGTGCCTCAAAATACTGCTTTTGCAGGCTCTCCTCAATGGGCTCCCAATAATAATCCAAGCCGATCTCCCCCAGCGCCACGATCTTGTTTTGGCACCGCTTTTCCTCGGTATCCAATAGGACACGAATGCGATCCACCTCGGCATTCACGTCCCCTCGAAGCGCCTTGCAGTCGCAGGGATGGATTCCCACCGCCGCATACATACCCTTGTGTCGGCTTGCCTGCTCGATACAAGGAAGAGCATTGTCGGGATCGGTGGCGACGTTGATCACACCAAGCACACCCCTGCCAAAGATCCCATTCTCCAACAGATCGTCCGCTTGTCCCTCAAACCGACTGTCAAAATAATGGGCGTGCGAATCAAATAATCCTTCTGTGTTCCATGATTCCTTCACGATCTGTCCGTCCATTTACTCTCCTCTCCTTCTCGTATCAACTCCATCGCGGAGTCTATGTTCGAATCGTTACAAAAATCCATCCAAGAAACGATCCATCCCGTCAAGTCCTTCTGTCAGCAAGTTCTTGAGGGGGCGAATTTGATGTCTTTGCAAAAGCAAAGCTTCGGCGTTGCCGAAGAATCAAAGTTGCCTTTTTGAATATGGCGTCGCCGTGTTCAAAAAAGGTTTAGAGGGGAACCTTCTTTCGAGAAGGTTCCCCCTAACGCGTCCCTGCGCTTTTTATCGAACTCGTTCGCCAATAGGGGTGTCCTCGGCGAGGAATACCACCCTGACCTGCTCCTCGCCCGATGCGAGAATCATCCCTTGGGATTCGATTCCGCAAAGCTTAGCGGGCTTCAGGTTTGCCACCAGAATCAGCTTTTTCCCGATCAACTGCTCGGGCTCGTAGAACTGGGCGATACCCGACACCACCTGTCGCTTTTCGTAGCCCAGATCCACCTGTAACAACAACAGCTTCTTCGCCTTGGGTACTCGCTCGCAGGAGATCACCCGCGCGGTTCTCAGCTCCACGTTCATGAAGTCCTCGATACCGATCAGCGCACAGCCCTCGGGCTTTTCCTGCGCCTTCGCCTCCCGCTCGGCTTCCTCGATCTGGCGCTTCCGTTCCTCCTCAAACTCGGCGAGCTTCTTTGCTTCGTCCACACGGGCAAAGAGCACCTTGGAGTCGGCATTCACGCTACCCGCTACCATTTTACCGAAGGCAGAAGCGTCACCCAGCGTGTCGTAGGTTCTCGCGTCGGTTCCCAACTCGTCAAGAATTTCCTTGGCGGAATCGGGAATAAAGGGCGTCAGCAGAACGGCACCCCAACGGATCGCCTCCATCAGATTGTAAAGCACCGTGCCCAGTCTTTCCTTCCGCGCCTCATCCTTGGCAAGTGCCCAAGGCGTGGTCTCGTCAATATGCTTGTTTGCCCGCTTGAGCATGGTAAAAATACAATCCAGCGCATCGGCAACGTGATAAGTGTCCATAGCTTCAATCACACCCGCATACGCCTTGGCGCAAGCCTCCTTCAGCTCCTCGTCAAGAGCCTCGGGGGCGATGGGTGCCTGTACCACCTTGTCAAAATACTTCTTGTTCATATCCAAGGTACGCTTCACAAGGTTGCCCAGATTGTTCACCAGATCCATGTTGTAGCGATTGATCACCGCCTCGTAGGTGATGGAGCCGTCCGCATTATAGGGCATCTCGGACAGAGCGAAGTACCGCACACCGTCCACCCCAAAGTGATCCGCCAGCTTGTCGGCATAGATCACGTTTCCTCGGGACTTGGACATTTTGTCCACACCGAAATTAAACCAAGGATGTCCGAACACCTTCTTGGGCAGAGGCAGCTCCAGAGCCATCAGGAAGATAGGCCAGTAAATGGTATGGAAGCGCAAAATATCCTTACCGATCATGTGCACGTCACAGGGCCAATATTTCTTGAAATGCTCGGACTGCTCCTCGTAGGTCTTGTCGGGATCGTAGCCCAGTGCCGTAATATAGTTGGACAGCGCGTCCAGCCACACGTAGGTCACGTGCTTGTCGTCAAAGTCCACGGGGATTCCCCACCGGAAGGAGCTGCGGGACACGCAAAGATCTTGCAAGCCCGCCTTGAGGAAGTTGTTCACCATTTCCTTCTTACGGGACTCGGGCTGAATGAACTCGGGGTTCTCCTCAATATGCTTCATCAGACGGTCAGCATACTTGCTCATCTTGAAGAAGTACGCTTCCTCCTTCGCCTGCTGAACGGGTCTGCCGCAGTCGGGACACTTGCGCTCACTCACCTGAGTTTCGGTAAAGAAGGATTCGCAGGGGGTACAGTACCAGCCCTCGTAGTGACCCTTGTAAATGTCGCCCTTTTCATAGAATTTCGTAAAGATCTTCCGAACCGCCGCCTCGTGATTTTCATCGGTGGTACGGATAAAATAGTCGTAGTCCGCCCCCATCTTGTCCCAGATTCCACGGATCTCTCCCGCTACCCGATCCACGTACTCCTTGGGCGTGATCCCTGCCTTTGCCGCAAGGCTCTCGATCTTCTGACCGTGCTCGTCGGTGCCCATGCAAAAGAATACGTCGTAGCCTCTCGCCTTCTTGTAACGCGCTACCGCATCGGTCATAATGACCTCGTAGGTGTTACCAAAGTGGGGCTTGCCCGACGCATAGGCAATCGCTGTCGTAATATAAAATTTCTCATTCATGATGATCATCCTCCGTTTGTTGATCGCCCACCACACGGTCGGCAAAAATAAAATAGGTAAAAAGCATCAGGGGAAGCGTGTTCAGAATCAGCAGAACCCCCGCCGTCAGAAGCGACAGAAGCACCCAGCCGAGAAACGCCAGCATGTACGCGCCGTAGGAACGGTAGCGGTGCTTCATTCCCTCCGCGCTCGCCGCGATCGCCCGTCCCACGGACTCTCCGCGGCAAATATAGTACGGGAACAAAAACAGGAAGCCCGTCAACCACATTACAAGCACCGACACCGCAACGGCGCAGAACACCAAGGGAACGTACAGCAAAAACTCACTCATTTCCGCCAACGCGTACGCTCCTACGAACACAAGGAACAGCAAAACGGGACGGATCAGGGTCAAAAGTCCTGCCACAAGACACCGCAACACGCCGCAACGGGGCAAAACGCGGGGAGCTGAAAGTCCGTCCTTTTGCCGACGGTAGAGCCAATAGGCGCGGCGGTACAAAAGGATCAGCGCGGGCGCGGTACAGAGAACCGTCAAGCCGCCCCAAACAGCGTAAAACACAAGATCAACCGTCTCGCCCTCCGCCTCCCCAAAGATCACGCACGTCAGATTGGCGGCGATGAGCATAGGCAGAAAGACGGAAAATATCAGTAGAATGCCAACCGTTACCAAGCCAAGCCGATTGCTCCGTTGTCTGAGCATTTGCTTGGCATCGGCTTTCATGGCTTTGATTTGAGACATCAATACCCTCCTTCCCATCGAGAAGAACAACAACACACAGCCTTCTCTCAAAAAAGATTCCTTCTCAATCATTATATTATTATATCAAAAAACCCGCTCCTTTACAAGAGGGATGAGCAAAATATTCCTGTTTTTCAACAAAATATTCCTGGATTTGGGTAGGTTACTTTTCCCCCATTCGGTGAATACTGAATCTAAAACCACCCTGAAAGGAATTTTTATGAATCCGCAACCTCAAAAAATGACGATCCGCAAATCCGTCCGCCCCCTCGGCGAGCTTGCACGCTTCGCCGTGGGCGGGACTGCCTACTATGCCTTGGAGCTCCTCTGCCGCGGTTACTCCCATTGGTCTATGGCGATCTGCGGGGGGATTTGCCTTGATGCCATCTATCATATCAATCGCCGATGGAATAAGAAGCATATCCTCCTCCGCGCCGCCGCAGGCGCTGCCGTCATTACCGCCGTGGAGCTTGTCTGCGGCTGCCTCGTGAACCTGACCTTTCACCTGAACGTCTGGGATTACTCCCACCTCCCCCTGAATTTCCTCGGGCAAATCTGCCTCCCCTTTTCCCTCCTCTGGATGGGTCTCTGCCTCCCCCTCTGCGCCATCTGCTCCTTTGTGGATGCGTGAGGATGCGTTTTCTTGGAACCTTTCTTTCGAGAACTTGTTGGCATTTTGCCAACAGGCAAGTTTTGGGCGGCGTTGTCGCCCAAAACATTGCGGTTCCAAACCTCCAAAGAACTTGCCGGCATAAAGCGAAAACGAAGAACTGAATGCCCATCGTAAAACAAACAAGAAAGACGTAGGGGAGGGGCTTGCTCCTCCCGTTTGCTGTATCTCGAAACCCTCGCCAGAGCGGCGGGGGGTTCGGAATACAAAAAACCGACAGACGAAAAGCGTGATGTTCTTAGCGGAGAAATCACCAAATGTTTACCTAAAGCACGGTAGGGGCGAACTGTGTTCGCCCGCGGGAGACACGCAGGTCTCCCCTACGAAACGCAGGATTTACTCCGCGGTAAACAAATTATTAACGCCGACAGATTTTCAAGGTCTGTCGGCGTTATCTGTTGAAGTCAATATTTAAAATTATCTAAGATAAATTGTTTGGTCTGTAATGTAACTGCGAAAAACTCTCTCGCTGGAACAGGATCTGCTTCATAATCAACCAAATCTGCTCTTCGGGTAAAATATGTTCCATTGCTTATCTCCTGTTTTCTCATTTATCGCCAGTTTCGCATTTGTATTACAAAGGCGTAGGGCAAAGCCCATACCCCTATTCTTCTACATACAATTCGTCATAATACCATCGTAACGGATTTTCGTAAATATAATTCGATCGGGTTTCGTAATCCTTTTTATTTCGTATCACGTGTTCAATATAGGATTTTTGCCAAATAGATACACCAATCTTTTTTGTAGCCGCGCCTTTGAATTGTTTTACCATCCGTTCCACCGTAGGGGCGACCTGTGGTCGCCCGTATTCATCGGCGGAAATAACAACCATTATATGTAGGTGATTCGGCATAATCACATAAGAATACAATGATACCGCAGGATACGTTTGATTCCATCGTTCCAGTTCGTCTAACACGATCTTGCCGATATGAGATAACGGCAGATTTTGCGGGCGAACACAGTTCGCCCCTACGGAACGCCAACTGAATACCTGCGGGTCAATCGATCCGTTCCAAAAGTAATTCTTTCTGTTGTCCGTACAGATAGTTACAAAATATGCACCGGGAGAACTATAATCGTAATTCTTGAGCCGTATATCTTTTCTTTTCGGGAATTCTTTTTCTTTATCCATCTTCATCACCATTCTCATTATAACACAAATCGGCAGAGAAAACAACATCTCTGCCGAAATATCTGCGCCTGCCAATTCTCCGTTAAGAACGACAGACGAAACATCTGTCGGTTTTTCTTATGTAGAATCGCAACCTCAATCGAAATTGATCCGCTCTTCCTCAATCACGAGGGGACGCTTCATCACTCGGGTGTTCATGCTCATAATGTACTCGCCCGCAAAGCCCGTAAAGAACAACTGCAAGCCGCCTACGAACAGCACCGTCAGAAGGATCGCCGCCGTACCCGTGGTAAACAGATAGGGATCGATCAGCTTCAGGATCAGGCAGATCACCGCCGCAAGCGCGCTTCCTCCGCTCATCATGATACCGAGGAAGGATGCCAACCGCATACCGATCTTCGTATAAGAGGTAAAGGACAGCATTGCCGCATCGTACAGGGTAAAGAAATTGTTGCTGGTCTTACCCGCGCGGCGTTGCGCCTGCTCGTACTCCACCCGCTTGATCTTGGGTCCCAGCTCCGCTACGATTCCCCGCAGGAAGGGCGTGGAGTCGTCCAGATTCCGCAAAACCTCCACAAAGCTCTTGTCGTACAAACCAAAGCCCGTGAAATGCTCGATCTGCTCCACCTTGGACAGCTTGCGGATCAGCTTGTAATAAATACTCCGCAAGAAGTACATCAGCTTACTTTCCTTCGAGGAGGTCTTGACGCCGATGACAATCTTGTAGCCCTCCTCCCACTCGGCAAGCAGCTTGGGGATCATCTCGATGGGGTCCTGAAAGTCACAGCATACGCAAAGGGTACAGTCACCCGTGGTCTGGCAAATGCCGTGATAGGGAGAATTGAACTGCCCGAAATTCTTGGAATTGAAGATGGCGCGAATCTTGGGATTCTTGGCGCAGATCTCACGCAACAGGGGACGGGTATTGTCCTGCGAGCAGTTGTCAATAAATAGAATTTCATAATCGTACTGGGGAAGCTCCTCCATCTGCTTCACCAACGCCTCGCTCATGGGGACAACGTTTTCCTCCTCGTTATAGCAAGGCACCATAATACTGACTTTTTTCATTGCTTTCACCTCATTTTTATGTAGATTGGGAATCAATATACCACTTGACGGTCCGTCGGATTCCCTCTTCAAAGGTCACCTCGGGAACAAAGCCCGTGTCCTCGCAAAGAGAGGAGATATCCGCGCACAGATACATAACCTGTCCGGGCGCATAAGGGACCTCTCCCAGTCCCAAGGGAGCCGTGGGGTCCACCGCATCCCGAATAGCGGTAATGTAGTCCTTCAGCGGACGGGGATCGCCACTGCCAAGGCAGTAGACACCGCCGTGCCTTCCCTTCTCCGCCAACGCCACAAAGGCGCGTGCCGCGTCACCGCTGTATAAGTAATCCCAGATCTGCTCTCCCGCCGTAAAGGCAGGCTTCTCGCCGCGGGAAAGCTTTGCCACCGTGGACATCACCATGGAGCCGCCGCCGTCAAAGGGACCGTACACACTGAGAATTCTTGCCCACACGTGTCTCATTCCCAGCTGCTCGCACGCCACACGGCTCATATGCGACGCGCAGAGCTTCGCCATGCCGTATCCGTTTTCGGGAAAAGCAGGGGTAGCGGGAGTCAGCTTGCCCTCGACTCTGCCGTATTCCGCCTGAGAGCCCGCCCCGATAAAGGTGTGACAGCCAAACCGCTTGGCAAGGGCAACCGCATCCAGCGTATAGCGCACGTTTCGGTTTTGCAGGGGCATATCGTTTCTCGCCTCCCCCGTGGTTCCCTCCCACGCAAAATGATAAAACACGTCGTAGGTCTCCGTCCCATCGGGCATAAAGGTCGCCATCTCGGCAAGAGAGCAATTCACTTTTTTGATCAGCGGATGATCGGGAATCCGACTGCTTCTCGCCGAGTCGCCGCGGCAAAGCACCGTCGTAGGAATCTCTCCGCGGATCAGCTCCTCGATCAGCGCCATTCCCACCGCACCCGTAGCGCCTGTAATCACTGCTTTCATAGGATGATACGTCCCTCCTTTTTTAAAAATTCGTGATTCTTCCGAATCTGTTTGATTTTGGAAAAAAATCCCCCGACACACAGAATCAGCGACAGGAAGTCCCTCGCTGATTCGTGTATATTCGTTTACTGTTCAATCCAAGTGCTTTCGCTGACGAACCGCGCGATCTGCGCGTCCATACAAGCGGCAACGTCGCCCCCGCTATACATCACCTTCGCCCACTCTACGGTACAGCCAACGGCATCCCCCAGATTCCACACGGGCTTCCATTCAAAGACGGTCTTGAGCTTGGAGCAATCCAGCTTGAGGAAGTTCGCCTCGTGAGGACCTCCGTCGTAACGGTTGATCCACTTCATTCCCTCGCCCCAGGTACGGCAGAACAGATCCACAAGCGCACCCGTACGGAAGCAGTCGCATTCGTCGGGCCCTACGTTGTAATAGCCCGCGTATTTGCCGTCCTCGTACTGCTTCTCGGCGATCATGAGATACGCCATCACAGGCTCCAGAACGTGCTGGTACGGACGGGTGGAATGCGGATTGCGCACCACGATATCTCTCTTTTCAAACGCCGCGCGGATACAGTCGGGGATAATACGGTCGTTGGCGAAATCACCGCCGCCAATCACATTACCCGCACGGGCGGTAGAGATCGCCACGTGCCCGTCGGCAAAGAAGGAGTCCTTGTAGCTGTGGGTTACCAGCTCCGAGCAGGACTTGCTGTTGGAATACGGATCAAAGCCGTCCAGCGGCTCGTTCTCACGGTATCCCCATTCCCACTCGTTATTCCGATACACCTTATCGGTGGTCACGTTCAAAAAGGATCGCACCGTGTCGGACAGACGAACACATTCCATGATATTCACCGTGCCCATCACGTTAGTCTCATACGTATATCTCGGATCCTTGTAGCTGTCACGGACGATGGGCTGTGCCGCCAGATGCAGAACGATCTCGGGGCGTGCCTCATCGAAGCACTTCTTCAAGGCGTCAAAGTCCCGAATGTCGCCGATCACAGAGGTCATTCCCTCCGCCACGTTCGCCATCTCAAAGAGAGACGGATCGGTAGGGGGCGTCAGAGAATATCCCGTGACGATGGCGCCCGCGTTCTTCAGTACCTGACACATCCACGAGCCCTTAAAGCCCGTATGACCCGTAACCAGTACCCGTTTTCCCTTGTAAAAATTCAAATTCAGCATTAGTCTTCCCAATTCTTCCAGGGAGCTTCTCCGCTCTCCCAAAGCTTCTCCAAGGTTTCCCAGTCTCTCTTCATATCCATGCACTGCCAGAAGCCGTCGTGATAGTAGCCCATCAGCTCGCCGTCCTTAGACAACTGCTCCAGAGGATATCTCTCAAACACGGTGGAATCGCCCTCGATGTAGTCGATGACCTTGGGATCGAGAACCATAAATCCGCCGTTGATCGGATTACCGTCAGTGTCTCTCTTCTCGCGGAAGGAGGTGATACAGTGAGTTTCCTTGTTCATCTTGATGACACCAAAGCGCTGACCCGCGTTAACCACTGTCAGGGTCGCCAGCTTGCCGCTTTCCTTGTGGAACTTCACCAGTTGGTTCATGTCCACGTCAGACAGACCGTCGCCGTAGGTCAAAAGGAAGGGCTCGCCGGGATTCAGGTACTTCTTGATGCGCTTGATTCGTCCGCCCGTCATGGTGTTCAGACCCGTGTCGGCAACGGTGATCTTCCACTGCTCGGTGTAGGTCTTATGTACCTTCATACGGTTGGTGCTGTTGGTAAAGTCAAAGGTAACGTCAGACGAGTGGAGAAAATAGTTATTAAAGAAATCCTTAATATACTGCTGCTTGTATCCGCAACAGATGATAAACTCATTGAATCCGTACGCGGAATAGTTTTTCATGATATGCCACAGAATCGGCATACCTCCGATTTCAATCATGGGCTTCGGCTTCAAGTACGATTCCTCGGAAATTCTTGTTCCGAAACCGCCTGCTAAAATCACTACCTTCATTTTGAAAAATCCTTTCTGCTCTAAAACGTATTTTTTGGGTTCAAGCATTTTCAGTCATCCGGTAAATACGAATTTATTGTACCATACGAGACCCGTTTTGTCAATAGATTATTCAAAGTTGTTTCAAAAAACCGTCTTATTTTGACACAAAATCGTAACAAAACCTATTTTTTCCATCGAAGCACGAACCATTTTCAGAAAACTTGTCGGTTTCCCCTTTCTCCGTCAGCAAGCTCTCCAACGCCGTGGGCGTCAGCAACCGCTTGTCGAAAATCCCGTCGCCACTGCTCAGACGAAGCTCCCTCTCGCCTCGGATCACACGGATCTCCGAATAGGAGGGATATACCAAAAGAATCCGTTGAAGCCCCTTCTTCTTTGCCACCGACTCGGGCAGCTTGGTGCGGGGCACGGATCGGGGACGACTCTCCATCACCGAGGTCGCTGCCTTCCGCCGTACCCGCAAGGGATCCGACGTCCTCCAACGCTCCGATACCCGTCCCGTCTCCCGCAAAAGCAGGGTTCTCCGACGGTGATACGCCGACCAGAGCTTGATGGCAAAAATCCGCCCCTCCTTGCCGATGAGCAGATCGTAGGATGCCGAGCGGTTGGGCGACAAACAAGCCGCGGGCTTTAATTTATGTACCCGATAGCCCGCCGAACGGCTGACTCGTATCAGCCGACGAAGCATACGGAATTTCAGGATCGCCGCACTCGCGTACGGGTACGCCAGAATCACCGACAAGAGGACAATTACCAAAAAAAGAAGCATCTTTTCCGCCTTTCCCATTTTTGTTTTTTACCGTCAATCCTATGATACACGCAAATTTCGTTCGGTCAATGACCGAGCCTTGACTCTTTCGTGACGGAAGCAGTATTTTTCTTCACCGCCCCGTCATTCCTTCTCAACGGTTCCATGCGAGGAAGCCTTTTCCAACAGCTCCGTAAGCGTACGGCGGCTGACCGCTCCCGAGGAGCGACCAACAAGCTCGCCGTTGGCAAATACCATGACCGTGGGGACGGAACGAATCCGATACCGTGCCGCCGGTGAAGACTCCTTCCCCAGATCGACCTTGGCAAATACCGCGCGACCTTCCCAGTCTCGCGCCAGTTGCTCGAAGGTTTTCGCCAAATTTTTACAAAACGGACAGTTTTCGGTATAAAATTCCACCATCGTCAGGGGCATCCCTTGGGCAATGCCGCAGTCAAACGCCTCCGTGTCCCAGCTTTGTATCTCCATACTGATCTCCTTTCCGCGCGTAGGATCGCGCTCGGGATTAGTATGTGAACGTGGCGAAGATTTATACGGTAGGCTTCCACGCCTCCACGTAGGTTCGATAATATTGCTCCTGAAAACGGATCGCCGCGGCGATCTCCTCCGCCCCGAAGAGCATGCCGTCGGGTGCCATGATCAGCTTATCCTCCACGTCGTTCTCCCGATGAACAATGCCGATGATCCGTCCGCGGAACTCCTCCACGGGCTCACTCACGCCCATCAGATAAACGTCCAGCTCCTCGCCGTCTCCCCCGAGAACCTCGGGAACGTAGCCGTAATTGATGGGATAGATCAAATCGTAGGCTTCCTTGTGATGCACGTACCCGATGGGTCGATCGATCTCGATCCGCACCACCTCTCCCAGATATCCGCGCACCTGTGCCTTTCTTTCTTCCAACGTCATATCGTTATTCCTTTTCTTCATTCGCTACTCCTTTATCATATCATGAATCCCAGCCCTTGTCAATGCTTTCTTTTTTCTTTCGCGATCAGCGTCTTCCATTTTTGGGGGTTAAAACGGATCGTCGCACACCACACCGTCCACCATGTTCGCACTTGCTTCGTAGTCTCCCTCTCGGCGGGAGGCTTGGTTCGTGCGAACAGAGCGCAAGAAAATGAGGCTAGCTAATGCTTTTCTATTTTCCTAAAGTTTCTTCCGCATCCAAATCCATCGGAACGTAGGGTCCGATGGATTTTTACATTTAGAAAGAAACTTCATTTTACGGATACCCACAATCACTTAGCACACTTGCTTCAAAAACAAAAAAGAACGTTCTTGCCAGCAAGTTCTTGGAAGGGGTTATAGGGGGAACCTTCCCGAAAGAAGGTTCCCCCTAACGCATCCCTGCGCATCCCCGTATCCTATCGTTTCCCCAGCCACCGTTCGGTCTCCGACTGAACCTCGCGGCTCATGGCGCAGATGACGATGCCATTGATGAGGGTCATTGCGCCCACGGCGAAATCCGCGGTTTGCCAGATCCAATCCGAGGAGGCGAAGGCGCCCGCGAATACCGATAGAACGTACACTCCAAGAAAGACCCGTCGGCTCCAAGGGCGGTCGGACAAATAGGCGGCGCTCTCGGTGCCGTAATGCGCCCAGCAAACCACCGTAGCAAAGCCGAAAAACAGAACGGCAATACTCATAAAAACCGCCGCCGCGGGTCCCAAAGCCGCCTCGTAAGCGGAAATGGTCATCATCATAAAATCCCCGCTCCGTGCCACGATCTCTCCCCAGCTGACGATCACCACCAATGCCGTCACGGTACAGAGCAGGATGGTGTCCGCAAACACCTCAAAGATCCCCCACATCCCCTGCCTTGCTGGCTCGTGGCAATCCGAAACCGCATGGGCGGCAGGAGCGGTTCCACAGCCCGCCTCGTTGGAGATCAAGCCCCGCATGGTGCCGTACCGCACCCCCGAGGAGAGAACAAAGCCACCGATCCCTCCCACCGCCGCATCGGGCTCAAAGGCGTGTCGGAGGATCAACGAAAAGGCATCGGGAATCCGATCCGCCCGCAGGATCAGCACCGCCACCGACAACAGCAGATAGCCGAGCGTCATCAAAGGAACCATCCGCCCCGTCAGCCGCAGAATCCCCTCCCGTCCGCGGCGAAGGATCAGAGCGATCAAAAGCGCCAGCACGCTCCCCGTGATCAGCGGAGAAATCCCAAACACCCCCTCAAACGCTCCCACCACCGCATTGACCTGTATCACGCTCCCCATGGTCACCGCGTTCAGAATACAAAGCAGAGCAAAAACCGCCGCCAACACCGCCCCCAGAAGGGGATGCCCCCGCGCCTCCAAGCAATCCTTGATATACAGCATTGCCGAGCCGTGAGGCTTTCCCGCCCGATCGTACCTCCGATGGCGCATGGCAAGCACGATCTCCGCATATTTCAGCAGCATAGCGAAAAACGCGCTGACCCACATCCAGAAGATCGCGCCGAAGCCCCCCATCCACAGCGCGGCGGAAACTCCCACGATATTTCCCACTCCAAGAGTCCCCGCAAGCGCCAACGTCAGCGCGCGGAAGGAGGACACGCCCCCTTCCGTCTCCCGCTTCAAAAGCGCCCCCAGCACCGCCCGCGGTCGTCGCAAATGAAACCACTTCAAGCGAAATCCGTAAAAAATCCCCGCCATGATCAAAAGAATCGGAACCGCTGTCCCGAATACGTAACGATTGACCCACTCCAACACCGCCAAATCCTCCTTTTTCGCCACCGTCCGAGGTCTTCCTCCACAGCCGAAAAAATTTAAATATGAATGAACTGTTAAATCTTGAAAAAACTCTTGATTTTTCAAAAAAATGGTGTATAATATGCTTAATGAGTTAGCACTCAAACAGCAAGAGTGCTAAAGCCTCAGAATATTTCGTCTATCTAAATTTATTATAAGGAGGAAGAAAAAATGACACTCAAACCATTGGCTGACAGAGTCGTCGTAAAACTGATGGAGGCAGAGGAAAAGACCACCGGCGGGATTATCCTGACCGCTTCCGCGCAAGAAAAGCCTCAGGTTGCCGAGGTGATTGCGGTCGGTCCCGGCGGACTGGTTGACGGAAAAGAAGTGACGATGACCGTAAAGGTCGGCGACAAGGTAATTACATCTAAGTATGCGGGCACCGAGGTAAAGGCAGACGGCGTGGAGTATAACATCGTCCGTCAAGGCGACATTCTCGCCATCGTGGAATAAAAACAATTCTTACACAGAAAGGATACAAGAATTATGGCAAAGGAAATTCTTTATGGAATCGAAGCCCGCAACGCCCTCTGCAGAGGCGTGGATAAGCTGGCAAACACGGTAAAGATCACCATGGGCCCCAAGGGCAGAAACGTGGTGTTGGATAAGAAGTACGGCTCTCCCCTGATCACCAACGACGGCGTGACCATCGCCAAGGAGATCGAGCTGGAGGACGCCGCTGAGAACATGGGCGCGCAGCTGGTCAAGGAGGTTGCTACCAAGACCAACGACGCGGCAGGAGACGGTACCACCACCGCAACCCTTCTGGCGCAGGCATTCGTCCGCGAGGGCATGAAGAACGTAACCGCGGGCGCAAATCCCATGGTCGTACGCAAGGGCATCAAGAAGGCGGTTGACAAGGCAGTTGAGGCACTGGTTGCCAACTCCAAGAAGGTCAACGGCACCGCTGATATCGCGAGAGTCGGCACGGTTTCCTCGGGTGACGAGGTCATCGGTCAGCTCATCGCCGATGCCATGGAAAAGGTTACCTCCGACGGCGTCATCACGGTTGAGGAATCCAAGTCCGCGGACACCTACTCCGAGGTGGTGGAGGGTATGCAGTTCGACCGCGGATACCTGTCCCCCTCTATGGCAACGGATATGGATAAGATGGAAGCCGTTCTGGACGACGCTCTCCTTCTCATTACCGATAAGAAGATCTCCAACATTCAGGAGGTTCTCCCCGTACTGGAGCAGGTAGTTCAGGCAGGCAGGAAGCTCCTGATCATCGCTGAGGACGTAGAGGGCGAGGCTCTGACCACACTGGTGCTCAACAAGCTCCGCGGAACCTTCGTTTGCGTAGCGGTCAAGGCTCCCGGCTTTGGCGACAGAAGAAAAGAAATGCTTCGTGACATCGCGATCCTGACGGGCGGTGAGGTCATCTCCTCCGAGATCGGTCTGGAGCTGAAGGATACCACCATTGATATGCTGGGGCGCGCAAGACAGGTCAAGATCAATAAGGAAAACACCATTATCGTCGGCGGCGCGGGCGCTTCCGAGGAGATCAAGGCAAGAATCAGCCAGATCAAGGCGGCAATCGAGGTAACAACCTCCGACTTTGACCGTGAAAAGCTGCAGGAAAGACTGGCGAAGCTTTCGGGCGGCGTTGCCGTCATCAAGGTCGGCGCGGCTACCGAGGCGGAAATGAAGGAAAAGAAGCTCCGCATCGAGGATGCGCTGAACGCAACCCGCGCGGCTGTGGAGGAAGGCATCGTGGCAGGCGGCGGAACCGCTTACCTGAACGTGATTGCCGAGGTTGAAAAGCTGATCGACACCGTAGAGGGTGACGAAAAGACGGGCGTTCGCATCGTGCTGAAGGCTCTGGAGGAGCCCGTTCGGCAGATCGCCGCAAACGCGGGCTTCGACGGCGGCGTGATCATCAACGAGATCATGAAGAGCGGCAAGCAAGGCTACGGCTTTGACGCTTATAACGAGGTCTATTGCGACATGGTAGCCGCAGGAATCGTGGATCCTACCAAGGTGACCCGCTCCGCTCTGCAGAACGCCGCTTCCATCGCATCGGTGATTCTGACCACCGAGTCCGTTGTCGCGGACAAGAAGGACCCCGCGGCTGAGGCTGCCGCAAACGCCGCAATGGCAGGCGCCGGCGGCATGGGCGGTATGTATTAAGAACGCGTAGGGATGCGTTAAGATGCGTTAGGGGGAGCTTCTTTCGAGAAGTTCCCCCTAAGACCCCTTCGAGAACTTTCTGGCAAGAAAGTTCTTTTTTGTTTTTGAAGCAAGTGCGTTATCGCTCTACCTACACGCACTCTCCCTCCGCAGGGAGGCTACAAACTAAGCTCCTCCCCTACCGATTGTAAAAACGGTGTTGTTTGTTCCCCGCCGTAGATTTTGCGGTTTGCGTTTCTTGCGGACCGTCGAGGACGCCGATCCCTACGGATTTGAGAAATTTTTTTGCTATGTTCGCACAAACAAACGAAAAAACATTGCGCAAATTTGATCTCCTTGCCCATGGCAAGGTTTCGGCTCCGCCGAAAAATCAAAGTGAAATATGGACATTCACAATCAATCAACGCAGTTACTATAAAACAAAAAAGAACTTTCTTGCCAGAAAGTTCTTTGAAGGAGTCCAGAGGAAACTTTCTCGAAAGAAAGTTTCCTTTGGCGCATCCCCGCGCATTCCCGCGCGTCCTCGCAAGCTTTATATTTTTTGATATGGAATATACTCGCAATTACTCCTGCGGCTGCGTTGCTCCATACACGCAAAGACCTGATCCCGCAGACGGACGGTTTGCTGGCGGACATTTCCCTCTCCGTCGGCAAAAAACGGACCGTCCAGATACACCACCGTCCTCGGCTTTTTCCCGAACCGCCGCTTCTGATAGGTAGTAGTCATACAGTAGGCGGGCTTCCCCATCTTCACGGGAAAACGAAAGGCGGTCTCGGGAAACGGACGGATTCCCGTATAATATTTCCACACGTGCGCCTCGGGATAGATCACGATCCATTTCTTCTGCTCCAAGCGATACTCCATTGCCTGTGTCAGCTTTCTCAGCCCGCTCACCGAATCCGCGGTGGGAAGCGCCCCCAGATAGGGCAAAAGCTTCCCGATCACGGGGATACTCAAATTGGCGGGACTTACCACCACGAACACCCTTCTCGGAACGACTGCCAGAGCAGGAAGGAACACGTCCCCCACGGGTTGGGTGTGATTGGCGTACAAAAACGCCCCCGTTTTGCCCACCGCTTTGAGTTTGTTCCGATCCCGAAACCGCACGCGCAGAAAAATGCGGCACCCTACGCTTGACAGCACGAACGCCACGGCGTAGGTCAAGGCGGACAAAATCCGTGACCGTCGGTCTGTCCTGACCCATTGGTAGTCCTCTCCTACCCGATAGCTCTGGTCCTTCGCCGCAACGAAATCCTCATCAAAGCTGTGATAGTAGCGAACCCGTTCCTTACGCTTCATTGCCATGTCCTACCCATCCCGCGATATCCGAGTCCTCAAAGTCATAGGTCAAGGGCTTGCCGTACGCCCGCTCATAGGCGGTCTTTTTCAGCTCGTAATCTCTGGCGCACATCAAGCGGCTGTTTTCCCGCACGCTCTTCTCGGGATCGGGGGTGAGAACGTCGAGAATGTGTAACACGTATCGAACCTTGTAAAACTCCTCACGCCCCTTCTCCTTTTTCTCCCCGTCCACCATCTCCACAAAGCAGGAGATCACGGGCGTGCCAAGCTTGGCGGCATAGTGATACGCGCCGATCTTGGGCGGACGGGGCTTGCGGTAGTTAAACCACATTTCCTGCTCGGGATAGATCAGCACGTATTCCTTCTTTTTCATCAGATCGGACAGGATCGACACGAACTCTCTCTGCAGATAATGCAGATCGGCGGAGATCGGAATAATGTCGGCATAATTCATCAGAAATCCGATCACCCCCGGCATAGCAAGATTGGTGACCTGACTGACCACGTGTAACCGCCGCTTGCCCTGCTTCAGAGCAAGATACCGAATCACGGTATTTTCAATGGGGCTGAAATGATTACTGGTGATAAGAGCTCCGCCCGATACCGCCTTCAGCTTCTCCATACCCAGAATCTCGGTCTCGGCATTCAAGCCTCTTGAGAGCAGATTGGCGGCTCTGCGGGCGGCAAAGGATTTGGTCTTGAAGGACACGCTCCCGCGGGAATCCAAATATCGGCGGACAATGGCGGCGCACTCCTCCTCGGTCAGCACGGGATCGCTCACCTCCACCTTGTTGTAAAAGGCTTCCCCTTCGGCGGCGGTGCGGATATTCTCAATGACCTCTTCTCTTCTGTCTCCGATGATCATAACCGAATCTTCACTCCGCTCTCAAACAGTTTTTTGAAGGTCACTTCGTTTTGCGTGATCTCCTCCCCCCGACGAATCAGCAGCTCCAGACACGCTCGGTCAGCCTGCTTCTGCTCCTCGGAATAGTGCTCCTTGAACGACCGAATCTCCTCCCCATAGCCGCTCTGCGCCGCGTATTTCCAAAAATATTCTTCATACTGGATGCCGTCGTAGCACCAAGGCTTGGAGAACAGATTGTAGTGGATCAGCTTGGGATTCTCCAGCGGGGGCTTGCTTTCGTTGGGCATGGCATCCCACGCCTCGTCCAGATAATAGATCCGATCCTTGCAGATGGCGTTCAGATAATCCTGATCGGGGGCGATGCTGTCAAACTGATAGGTCGTCAGCAAACGCAAAAAGTGCTCCTCCAGATTTGCCTTGCGCAGTGCCTTCAGATTCATCAGCAGTACGCCCGAGTTGATGTACTTGTTTCCCTCCACGCCAACTGCTTCCTCCATATAGCGAACCAACGGAGGAACCTCTGCCACCGAGCGGTCAGCGCAGGCACCGAGGAAATTGTCCCCGATCTCCGTGTCGTAAAGCTCCCCAAGATCGCCGCAAAGCACCACGTCGCTGTCGATGTAGATCCCCTTGTCGTATTGGGGAAACATGGCGGGAATAAACAGACGGAAATAGATGGTCAGGGTAAAATAGTCACACCGCAGACGGTTGGACATACGGTCGGTAATGCAGGACAGACTGTCCCTCATGGGCACGAACTCCACCGAGAAACGCTCGGTGGCAAGAGCGCCCAGACGGCGACGATTCTCCTCGCTCAGCGTTTGGTAGAGCACGATGGCTTTATAGACTCTGTCGGGGGAGGAATGGTCGATCGCCGATCGCAACGCCACGCCAAGATAAGGGGCATAGGCGTCGTCAATGGAAAAAAATACGGGAATTTCATGCTGTTGTCTCATAGCGGTTCTCCTTTTTTGTTGTAACATATTCTTGTTTGCGTTGATTCCATTCCTCGATCAAGCCGTCGAATTCGTCGATCCTCAGCACGGAATGAAGCCGTTCCACGTCCCAGGGCTTGACACGGACTGTCCGAATCCACGGAAAGAATCGAAAGCTGGTGGTAAAATGACGAAATACGGTGTTTTTATGGGTCTTTCTCTGCTCGTTGTATTTTCTCGGGCAGATTCTCTTCCCCTTGGCAAGCTTGTTGATCGCCGACTGATCGGGCATAAACAGCTTCTTTTCCACGCAAAGGGCACGGCACTTGGCAAACAGCTGAGTCTTGCGGATCTCGGCAAGATTCAGAAGCAGAACACCTGAATTCAGGTAATCCCTTCTCCACCATCGCCATACGGGATTGCGAAAGAACCAGCTTCCGTAATAGTCCAGCACCCCCGCCACCTCCACGTTCTCCATGCTCTCGTGATAAAACGGGGAAAAATCCCCGCGGCAAAGCACGTCGTTGTCCAGATACAACAGCCGATCGGGCAGTCCCTCCACTTGGTCGGCAAACAACCGAAGCATACAGCAGGGAGTAAAGCGGGTCTCGATGTTCGCCAAGGGAAGCTCCCGCTCAAACAGCTCGGACAGGTCGGTCAAGGACACCGAGCTTTTGGGATTTTCCCGTCGAACTATGCCAGCCAGAAAAGCAGAAAATTCTTCCGAAAGAGGATGACATTCCTTCCCCTCCCGGCAAAGACTCGCCGTAAGAAGATAGATATTCAGCGGCTCTTCCGTGTGCTTCATCAAAGAAAGCACGGACATGAGAACGCCGTCCGCAATATTGGCGTCACCGCAGTAAAGGATATTCATACTCACACCTCCTTCCGTTTCGTCTGTTTGGCATTTGGGTTCATTGCCTCGTCGGTTTTATTATAAATCAAGAAATCGCAAAATGCAACCTACCCTGCGCTTCCCTCCTAAACGGTCGGTAGAACCCCCGATTTTTTCTCTCCCAACAGTAGAATTCCCTTGTTTTACGGGCTTTAAACAGCAAAAAGGCTGTTACTCCCGACAAGCTCGACAGCAACAGCCAATTGTTGAATGGTTATTCCTCCGCCTCTTTCTTTTCCACGGGGCGGGGGTCTTTTTTCTTGATCCTTGACCACATGAGAATCATGATCTGGGCGGGAATCCCAAGGAGATAGAGCAGCGCGATATTGATCCCCGCGGGCAGGAGCGACACGTGAATCGACGCGATCAGTGACCAGGTGATGAGAGAAATGATGAGATAGTTACGGCGGCGGTTAAACCAGATGCTGTTAAAGACCAGCCATACGATGGTGGAAACGAAGAAGCCGTAAACGAAGGTGACCCATTGATAGCCCATTTTTCCCGAGATCAGGGAGATCATTACGAACACCGCCGTGACGATAAACCATACGATCCCCACCGCGATTCCCGTAATGAGACTGCGATTGTACCGCGGCACCTTGGCAGGCTCTGCCCATTCCGCCTCCTCCGACGTTTCCGTCGGCTCATGCTCCTCCTGAACCAGCCAATCCAGCGTCACACCGAACAGATCGGCGATCTCCACCAAAACCGAAATATCGGGCATGGACTCGGCACGCTCCCATTTGGAAATTGCCTTGTCCGAATAATTGAGCCGCTGGGCAAGCTCGATCTGAGTCATTCCTTGGCTCTGGCGAAGCCGCGCGATATTCCTTGCCACCGCCGATTTAATATCCTTCATAAAAACCTCTTTATTTATACGCAAAGCGAAACTTTTACACCAATATTATACAAAAAAGTCCGAAAAAAGTCAAGTCTGTTTTCTTGGTCAATTTGATGGAATTGTCCGACCGTCAAAAAAGAGCACACAAAAGCCGCCGCCCTTGACGGAGCGACGGCATGGTTCTTGTATCAATTCTATCTCTTATTTTTGAGGATCGAGGTATTTCCAATACGACAGAATATAGTTCATACCCGACCAGACGGTCATCACCAGACAAAACAGAATGGACGCCCAAGTCAAAGGAACGATATCGGTACGCCAAGCAAGGCACTCACCCGTGATCGCCTCGCCGATCCATCTTGCCGCCAGCTGTACCACAGGCTCAAGGAATACGGTAGAAACAGCCACGATCTGAGAGACGGTCTTCACCTTCCCCAGCATATTCGCGGCAACCACGATGCTCTGTCCCGTAGAAACCACTAAGCGCATAGAGGTCACCGCCAGCTCGCGGAATACCACGATCATCAAGGTAATGATCATAAGCGTGCGCAGATTCTCAAACTTATAGAGAATCACGAACATGGCACCAATCACCATAAACTTATCGGCAATGGGATCCATAAATTTTCCGAAATCGGTGATCAGATTGTTCTTTCTGGCGATCTTTCCGTCCAGCATATCGGTCACAGCAGTACCGATAAACAACACGGCACAGATCAAACAAGACAGATAAAACGGAATAACGGTCAACATTCCCACCAAAAGCAACACGGGAACCAAGCAAAGCCGAAGCACCGTCAATCGATTGGGTAAATTCATTTTCATTCCAGTTTTCTCCTTATGTAGTTTCGTTCAAAATCGCTCTTCCCATCAGATCGTAATCCAGCACCTCACGGATCTTCACCTTCACGAAGGACCCGGGGGCGATCCGCCGCTCGGAGCGGAAGTAAACCTTTCCGTCAATCTCGGGAGCATCCTCGGCGCTTCTGCCGAAATGCACGCCGCTGACGGGATCGTAATCCTCGCAAAGCACCATCAAAACCTGACCGACCTTCTTTTCGTTTCTCGCCGCGTTGATCTCCAACTGATCCCGCATGATCAGATCCATCCGATCCAGCTTCACCTGCTCGTCGATCTGATCGGGCAAATCGTACGCCGCCGTTCCCTCCTCACGGGAATAGGGGAACACCCCAGCCCGCTCGAACTTGGTATTGTGAACGAACTCACACAGCTCCTCGAAATCCTCCTCGGTCTCCCCGGGGAAGCCAACGATAAAGGTGGTTCGGATCACGATATCGGGAATCTCGCGGCGGAGCTTTTCGATCACGCCGCGCACCATGGCACCATCTCCGTGACGGTTCATTGCCTTCAGCATGCGATCGCTGACGTGCTGAATGGGCAAATCAATATACTTGAGAATTCTCGGGTTATCCCGTATTTCCGCTACCAGCTCGTCGGTGATCTTGTCGGGATAGCAGTAGAGCAAACGGATCCACGGAATTTCTGTTGCCTCGGTGATCCTCCGCAGCAGCTCCGCCAGACGGTACTCGCCGTACAGATCCTGACCGTAACGGGTGATATCCTGCGCCACCACGTTCAGCTCTCTGACCCCAAGCTCCTCCAGCTGCTTTGCCTCGGCAACCAGATCCTCCATGGGACGGCTGCGGAATTTTCCTCGGATGGAGGGAATGGCGCAGTAGGCACAACGGTTGTCACAGCCCTCGGCGATCTTCAGGTAGGCGGTATATTCGGGGGTGGTCAAAATACGGTCGCCGCCAAGCGCCACCGTCTCCTTATCCTCAAAGGAAGTGTACTTCCGCTTAGAGCCCTTCTTTTTCTTGACCGTTACCGCCTCAATGGCTTCCACGATCTTGTGGATACTGCCCACGCCAAGCACCGCGTCCACCTCGGGCATTTCCTCCAGAATACTCTCGCGGTATCGCTCCGCCAAGCACCCCGTCACCACGATTGCCCGCAGTCCTCGGTTCTTTTTCAACCAAGCTACATCCAGTATATTCTCAATGGACTCCTTTTTAGCACTTTCAATAAAGCCGCAGGTGTTAATAATCACAACGTCTGCCTCGGTCTCCTCGGGAGTGATCTCATAGCCCGCGGAGGCGACCTCGTGAAGCATGACCTCGGTATCCAGCTGATTCTTGGGACAGCCGAGGGAAACAAATCCTACCTTCACTGTATTCTCCTTACTCATCCAAACAAATTTAACAAATCACGGGGATCGTCCAATACCACATGCGCCCCCGTACTGATCAACAGATCGCGAGGACGGTATCCCCAGGAGCAACCCACGGCAAGCATGCCGCCGTTCAATCCCGTCTGCACGTCCACCTCGCTGTCGCCGATATACGCCGTATGCTCGGGGGAAATCCCCAGCCTCGAGGCGATCAACAAAGGCGCTGTGGGATCGGGCTTTGCGGGAAGCTCGGTCTTGCCCATCGCCACCGATACCAAGCCCTCGGGCAGAACCGCCCGTACCATATCCTGAATGAACACGTCCAGCTTGTTGGAAAGCACCGCGATAAGATATCCCTTTTCCTTCAGGGCGCAAACGCTCTCCGAAAATCCGTCGTAGCACTCCTTGCAGGTCACACAGGTTTGCGCGTAAAAGCTTTTATAGATCTCGTGTACCCGATCCACAAGTGCCGCGTCTCCCGACAGCTCCTCGGGCATACAGCACCTGATCAGATAGAGAGAGCTGTGTCCGATCGCCCGTCTGATCTCCTCGCGGGTTCGTCTCGGATATCCGCAAGCATCCATGGTCAAATTGACAGCGTCAACGATCGTACCGATGGTATCGGCGATCGTACCGTCAAAATCAAAAATCAAAAGCTTCCTCTTCCGAGCCGCGGCTTCCCTGTCGAAAATCTCCATTCTCCTACTCCTCACAAATCTTTATTCGAATTCATTATATCACAAAAAACCCCGTCTGTCAATGAAATATCGCACCTGAAATCCCTTTTCTTCCCTTTCTCGACAACTTTTTTGCGAATATGCACAACAACCTTTTTCCAAAATTTCAAAAAATCGTCGTTTCTTATCTTTCTTATCTTGAAATTTTGTGGTATAATAATAAATTGCGATAAAGGCTTGATAAAGTTTGTGAATTTGTAACGTGAAGGAGAACAAAACTGTGACCAGAACCGATTTGAGAAATATTGCGATCATTGCCCACGTCGACCACGGCAAGACCACCTTGGTGGACGAAATGCTGAAGCAGGGCGGCATCTACCGTGAGAATCAGGAGACCGTGACCCGTGTCATGGACTCGGGGGACTTGGAAAAGGAGCGTGGCATCACCATTTTGGCGAAAAACACCGCCGTTCATTACAAGGACGTGAAGATCAACATCATCGACACCCCCGGTCACGCGGACTTCGGCGGTGAGGTAGAAAGAATCCTGAAGATGGTCAACGGCGTTCTTCTTCTGGTAGACGCCGCGGAGGGTCCCATGCCCCAGACTCGCTTCGTTTTGCAGAGAGCGCTGGAGCTGAACCACCGTGTCATCGTGGTCATTAACAAGATCGACAAGCCCGATGCCCGCCTTGGCGAGGTGGAGGACGAGATTCTGGAGCTTCTCATCGATCTGAATGCCTCCGACGAACAGCTGGACAGCCCCATGCTGTACTGCTCGGGCAGAGCGGGAACCGCAACCGAGGATCCCAACGCGGCGGGAACCGACCTGACCCCTCTGTTTGACAAAATTCTGGACTATATGCCCGCCCCCGCGGGGGAGGAGGACGGCGAGCTTCAGCTGCTGGTTTCGTCCATTGACTACAGCGAGTACGTAGGTCGGATCGGCATCGGTCGGATCGAGCGCGGATCGATCCGTTCGGGTCAGGACGCGTACGTTTGTAACTATCACGGCGATCACGCTCCCAAGCGCACGAGAATCGTCTCCCTGTATCAGATCGACGGCTTGCACCGCGTTCCCGTAGAGAACGCCAAGGTGGGAGACATCGTCTGCTTCTCCGGAGCGGAGGACATTACGATTGGAGACACCATTACCAGTCTCAACGCCCCCGAGCCTCTGGAGTTCGTCAAGGTCAGCGAGCCCACATTGGAGATGACCTTCTCGGTCAATGACAGCCCTTTTGCGGGAAAGGAGGGTAAGTTCGTAACCTCCCGCCAGCTCCGCGACCGTCTGTATAAGGAGCTGCTCAAGGACGTTTCCCTCCGTGTGGAGGACGGCGAGACCACCGACGAGTTCAAGGTGGCGGGACGGGGCGAGATGCACCTGTCTATTCTGATCGAGACTATGCGCCGCGAGGGCTATGAAATGACCTGCTCCAATCCCCGCGTGCTGTTCAAGGAAATCGACGGCGTGAAATCCGAGCCCATCGAGCGCGTGACCTTGGACGTTCCCTCCGAGTATGTAGGCGCCGTGGTAGAAAAGCTGGGACAGCGCAAGGGTGACCTGCTGGAAATGAATCCCGTAGGCAACCGCATGCGGATCGAATACTCCATCCCCTCCCGTTGCCTGTTCGGCTACCGCTCCGAATTTCTCACCGCTACCCGCGGCGAAGGAATCATGAACACCCTGTTTGACGGCTATCAGCCCTACCGCGGAGAGGTAACTATGCGCTTTACGGGCTCTCTGGTCGCCTCCGAGACGGGCGAGACTACCCGTTACGGCTTGTATAACACCCAGGAGCGAGGCAATCTGTTCGTCGGTCCTCAGACCCCCGTTTACGAGGGAATGATCGTGGGCGAAAACCCCAAGAACGACGATATCGCCGTAAACCCCTGTAAGAAAAAGCAGCTGACCGCCATCCGCTCCGCGGGTGCGGACGAAAAGCTGCTCCTGACTCCCCCCGTGATCTTCAGTCTGGAGGAAGCCATCGAATTCATTACCGACGACGAGCTGATCGAGGTAACCCCTAAGTCTATTCGTCTGCGGAAAAAAATCCTCAATACCGAGCTTCGTATGAAAGCCATGATGAAAGCACGCCGCGAGGCTGGAAAGTAATAAAATACCAGATGTACGAGAACGCGCGAGGATGCGTTAGGATGCGTTAGGATGCGTTAGGGGGAACCTTCTTTCGAGAAGGTTCCCCCTAAAACTCTTGCCACGGTCCGTGAACAAACGGTAACCCCCCCAACATACGGCTACCGTCCTCAAAAAAAACGTCAAGCAAGGTATATTTTCTCCATCTCGGTGCATGATAAATAATAACATTTGGGATGGGGGAACGACATGGAAACGTATATCGGTCACTGCAACACAAAACAAGAAACGCCCGTGGTGGGCAAACTGATCTTTCCCGAACGGGGGGAATTCCCCGCGACACGGGGTGCCTGTCTGGCAGTCCTCCCGGCGGGAACACCGCTTCCCGAGGAAACCGAAATCGTGGGCGCCATCCGCCTCGACGATCCCGAATGTCCCTTGGAAACGTCGGCTCCCCTTTCCTGCCCCGTTCTGACCCTCCCCGAGCTTCCCCAGAGGCATCACGGACAGATCGCTCTGCTCGATCCCAGACAAGCCACGCTCTTCGTCTCCCCCGATCTTGTGACCGTCAACCGCTACGCCCAAGCTCTTCGCTCCGATCCCTGCCCCGCCGACTGCGAGCATCCTCCCCTACACCGATCCGGGATCATTTCCTCCGCGGAAGAAATGATCCGCCCCCACGAGGACGGTTGGCTTCTGCGGCTGACAAGCCAAGAGAGCACCGATGCCGACGCGCTCTACGATCACTGCTGCGAGGTTGCCGACCGTGCGGTGGGAGCGTCTGTCACGGTAATCCTTCCATGGGATCGGCAGAACACCGATTCCTCCGCCCTGCGGGATCAGCTTCGTGCCCTGTTCCGAAGCGCGGTGTACGGCAGATTCTCTCTACTCTTTCAGGGACCGCTCACCAACGAGGATTGTGAGAGCTGTCTGCGGGAAAGCCATCGCGCCTTTTGCGAATTGGAAAGCGAGGGGCGGGAGTTCAACGGCTATATCCCCAAGGGAGTCCTGATCGACTCTCCCCTGTCCCTGATGACCAATCTTTCCCTGTCCGCGATGGATCTTCTCTGCTTTGATCTGCCCCGTCTGGGCGACTGCCTGACAGGAAAGCGACCGTGGATCACGGACAGCATCCTGACAGGGCGGATCGCCACCCTGCTGTCCCGCTTCGCCGACAAGCACCCTTCTCTCCGTCGGACGGCAATTCTGCCCACCGCAAACGATCTTTCCGAGTGGAACCCCCTGCTCGCCTCCTTAACAATTGAGGAGGTATTTTTTTCCGAGGATAATAGGTAAAAACAGAATAAGACGCAAAAAAGCTTTTCGCCCAATGGAAAAAAAGCTACCTTAATTATTCATTATTCGCAAGCGTTGCGACTTCATTCTTCCTTATTTATTCAAAATCCGCTTTGATTTCATGAATAAGGAATGATGGATCGTGATCATACAAACAAAAAAATCCGCATTCTTTCGAATGCGGATTTTGTTTGGCACGCCGTAAGGGATTCGAACCCCCGACCTTTTGGTTCGTAGCCAAACACTCTATCCAGCTGAGCTAACGGCGCATACACGCAAAACGGTTGTCCGCTTCTTTCGTGCTTATATATTATACCATATTTTTTTAATTTGTCAATACTTTTTTCAAAAATTTTTTCTTTTTTAACGAACCGTCCCCAACGCCGCATTTTTGGTGTCAAATATCGCCTTTCCCCTCTCCAAAACTATATAACTCGCTCTGTTCTGTGTAATTGCCATTTGAATTTTTGTGCAAAATGCATATTGCAATTTGTCAAAATATGTGATAAAATAAATAAAGTTTGAAACCGTTGAAGCTTTTAGGATTGGCGGCTACGTCGCAAAAACTGAAGGTGGAGGGGCTCTGGAGAATCTCGTAAGAGTGCCGAAGGTGCAAGGCGCGGACATGGTCCGTTCCGAATCTCTCAGGCAAAAGGACAGAGACGACATCAACAAAAGGTGTCATTTGTGTTTTTCTTTGGAGCCACTGAACCAATTTCAGTGGTTTTTTCATTTTTATTTTATTTTGGATGCCGTCGTAGGACGGCAGGAGGTTTTATGCAAGCAGTTACAGATTTCTTACTTCCAATCGTGCAGACGATCAACGCGTATCTGTCAGACTATATCCTCATCTTCCTTTTGGTTGGTGTCGGTCTGTTCTATACCATTCGTACGCGCTTCGTGCAAATTCGTTGCTTTGGCGAAGGCATGAAGAGGGTCTTTGGCAACATTTCTTTCCGCGGCGGAAAGAAAAATGGCGGACTTTCCTCCTTCCAGGCATTGGCAACCGCCATCGCCGCGCAGGTCGGTACGGGCAACATCATTGGCGCCTGCGGCGCGATCCTCGTGGGTGGCCCCGGTGCCATCTTCTGGATGTGGGTCATTGCCTTCTTCGGTATGGCAACCATCTACGCCGAGGCAGTTCTCGCACAGGAGACCAAGATCGTTCAGGAGGACGGCTCGGTTCTTGGCGGACCCGTTTACTACATCAGACGTGCCTTCAATAACGGCTTCGGCAAGTTCCTCGCGGGCTTCTTCGCCGTAGCCATCACACTGGCACTGGGCTTCATGGGATCCATGGTACAGTCCAACTCCATTTCCGAATCGATCCACACCGCTATTCCCGTGATGCCCACTTGGGTGGTCGGTCTGGTTCTTGCCGCAATCTGCACCTTCATCTTCATTGGCGGAATCAGCAGAATCGCGTCGGTTGCTGAAAAGATCGTTCCCATCATGGCAGTTCTCTATATCATTCTCGGCGTGATCGTTCTGGGCTTCAACGTCACCAAGATCCCCGAGACCTTCGGCATGATCTTCAAGTACGCCTTCCAGCCTCAGGCAATCCTCGGCGGTGCCTTCGGAGCAGCAATCAAGGCGGCGATCAGCCAAGGTGCCAAGAGAGGTCTGTTCTCCAACGAGGCAGGTATGGGTTCGACTCCTCACGCTCATGCGCAGGCAAACGTAGAAAAGCCCCACGATCAAGGTGTGGTCGCAATGATCGGCGTATTTATCGATACCTTTATCGTACTCACCCTCACCGCTCTGGTAACCATCTCTACCCTGTATACGGGTAACGGTCCTCTCGCCGATGGCGCGGAGGCAGGCATCACCAAGGCAAACATGATGCAGACCGCCATGGGTCAGGTCTTCGGAACCACCGCGGGCAATCTTCTGGTTGCTCTCTGTCTGACCTTCTTCGCCTTTACTACGATCATCAGCTGGAACTTCTTCGGTAAGCAGAACGTACAGTACCTCTTCGGTAAGAAAGCAACCGTGGTGTACTCCGTACTTGCCATTGCGTTTATTTTCCTCGGTTCCCTCTTCCCCAACGATCTGGTTTGGGAGCTTGCCGATATGTTCAATAACATCATGGTCATTCCCAACGTCATCGCTCTGTTCGTACTGTCCGGCATCGTTGTCACGGCAGTCAAATTCAGAACGAAAAAGCAGAAAAAGAACGACTGATTGGAAGCAGTCACAAAATCCTCCGCAAAAAATCGCGGAGGATTTTTTCAAATAAAAAAGCTCTTTATCTTGACAGTAACCGAAAAATCTGTTATAATATAAGGCGTACCTTTTCTTGATATGGCGGCTATATTTTCAACCGAGGCGCGGTTGGAAGTTGCCAAATAATTTTATTTTCACCGTAATAATCTATCATTTTTTATCGGGGTGTGGCGCAGTTGGTAGCGCGCGACGTTTGGGAGCATGCAGGCGGTTTTGGCTTCTTGATTTTTCAAACGCTCGAAACCCCTTGTAAACATTGACTTTTTCGGGTGTTACCCTGTTCAAAAAAACACCGACAAAATGTTTTGACCACAGATTTGACCACTTACGGAAATTGACCTAAAAATCGAATAAGAATCACACATCGGGGTGTGGCGCAGCTGGTAGCGCGCGACGTTTGGGACGTCGATGCCGCAGGTTCGAATCCTGTCACTCCGACCAAACCTCTGATATTTCACAACGTATCAGAGGTTTTTTCTTAAATTCATTAAAGTGATAGGGGCTTTACGATGACTGAGTACGATTCATTAAAAACTATATTAGTAGATTTTTTTCGCAATTATAAAGCTTATGAGTTGAAAACAATTTGCGAAAAATATTGCATCCAATGTAATAATGAAATGAATCCTATGTATAGCAAACGTCTATATGTGGAAAGCGGTTTATCTAAAAAATCTTTTTCCGAATTACAAGAAATTGCGAAAGAAATCATTGCTAATGAGTGCGATAACATTTTTGTAAAGAAAGTTGAGCCATATTTAGACGATGATTTTTTCGAGATTCCTATGACTACTCGAAGAATGATTTTAAATTGGTTATGCTCTCAAAACAATTTGGAAGGAAAGGTTGATATTTGCCATTTAATTTCTTGTACTTGGAACATTGATGAAATGCAAGTAACAGTGGCACAATGGAATGAGCAATTTCCACTCAAAGAATATGTTATTCAACATATGATTAGAAATGATGATATAACATATCACGAGTTATTTGAAGATTTGCTCGACTTCATGTATATATCCAATAAACAATTGATTGTTTTTTTGGAATCGCTTGTTAATCCTTCAATACGGGAATCTAACGAACAAGAATATTATGTATCGGAATTAAATCATATTCTTTGTTCAGAAGGATTTCAATTAGTACAACGAAAAAGTATCGCAGGACAACCAATTTATGAATTAGAAAAAGCATCTTCGGGAATTAGCGGAAAAATCCAAAACATAATTTTTGGAGCGTATGACGCAAAACCAGATATCGTAATCGACGATTCTCTTTTAAACACATTGAAAATTGTTGGTGATGAAGAAAAATGCTTGTTTTACAATTTACCGATATCTATCAATGGTCTTTCTTGGCATGATTTGGTCTCTTGGTGGAACAAAGGCAATACAAATTATGATATTGAAATCGAAAAAAATTTGGTAGATAGACTGAAGAAATCTTTAGATTCTGAACCTGAAGTGACTTTTATACGAACGTATTATAATCTCATTCATAAGTTAGGAAACAATGAGCTTCCTGCATTAATTCCGCAAGTATATTGCCATTATGACCCTAAAAGCGCAAAGATGCGAAAGGGGCAAGTCTACGTCCTTCAACGAATGGACTTTCTTTTATTGCTACCTTATGGGCACAGAGTAGTAATAGAAATTGATGGCAAACACCACTACGCCAACGATGATACTGCTTCTCCTTCGAAATATGCTTCTATGGTGCGAGATGACAGAAATCTAAAACTATATGGTTACGATGTTTATCGTTTCGGTGGGCATGAGTTTACTTCGCAAAATATTGTTGCAATAATTGAGGAATTTATAATAAATCTTTTCAAAAAATATGGTGTGATATAACTTTTTCAATTTAACACAAAACAGTAATAATCGTAAATCTTTTCTTTGAATACAGCCACGCGCTTTTTGAGTGGTGAACGAGAAAAGTAGGGTGGGCACGAAATGCCCACCCCATAATTATCCCTCGTCCTCTCCTATCGGCTGAAGGAAGGCTTCTGCCATCAACTGCACTCCGAGTCGAAAACCATATGAGAACGCATCGCGCTCTGTGATGCTGTGCATCTCGTTCATGCAGTCCTCGAACTTTTCAAGCGTTTCCTTCTGCTTGTCTGTCAGCGTTTCACCGAGTTCCTCTCGGTTCCGGGCAACCAGTTTCAGCAGTTCCTTCAGCCGTTTGTCTCCACGGGTGCATTGCTCGAAGGGGGAAATGTTGCCGTACTTAAAAAATATTGTTGCTTATTCCTTTTTAGCTTAAAGATTAGAAATTACTCTAAAATTCATAGAAACTTCAAAAAAATATATTAAAAAAATGAAAACTTTTCAAAAAAGCACTTGACTTATAGTGCACTCCAAGTGATATAATATCTGCGTTACGATTCATTGTCGATGATCGTAACGGCATTTTTCAAGACAAGATGATTGTCATCAGAGTCTGAAGCGATTTTTACAGGACCACTCCAAATTGGAGTCGAGGCCATACGGACAGCCGGGTCCACTGCCGATTAGCGGATTTCCGCTTTATTGATTGAGTTAAAAGCTCAGTTTTATAAGTTGGTTACTTTATAACCGAAATGCGTTTTTACGCAAACTTGTGAAATGGTCAATAAGAGTAGTAAAAGTAGTGTTGCTATATAGACTCTGTATGCCGAATATCATATTTTTTTGTCTTTTGAGGTTATACTTGAATTGGCGGTTTGTTTTTTTGTTCTGCCGTGATATCGGGATAACTGGCAAAACTATATTTGGATATTTAACGCAAGTTGTGTAATTACAGCTTGCGTTTTTTTGTTTTGAGGTACAATATGAAAAAGGAATTTATGAGTCAAACTCAAGCTCCAATTTATGAAGCCTTGGAAAGATTCCGTGAGATGCGAGTTGTCCCGTTTGATGTTCCTGGACATAAACATGGAAAAGGCAACCCGGAGCTTACCGCTTTTCTCGGTGAACAATGTGTTAGCATTGATGTCAACAGCATGAAGCCACTGGACAACCTTTGCCATCCCGTATCCGTTATACACGAGGCAGAATTGCTTGCGGCAGATGCTTTTGGAGCAGAACATGCCTTTTTAATGGTAGGAGGCACGACAAGCTCTGTTCAAAGCATGGTGCTTTCTTGTTGCAAGCGTGGAGATAAAATCATCCTGCCGAGAAACGTTCACAGAAGTGTTATCAATGCTTTAGTGCTATGCGGTGCAATTCCCGTATATGTGAATCCCGAAGTAGACAGACGTTTGGGAATTTCTCTTGGAATGAGTCGCAATCAGGTAAAAAAGGCAATTGAGGCAAATCCCGATGCCGTTGCTGTTCTCGTAAATAATCCTACATACTATGGAATTTGCAGCGACCTGCGAGCTATTGTAAAAATGGCTCATGAGGCAGATATGATGTGCCTTGTCGATGAAGCACACGGAACACATTTTTACTTTGGAGAAAATATGCCTGTTTCCGCAATGGCGGCCGGCGCAGATATGGCAGCAGTATCCATGCACAAAAGTGGAGGAAGTTTAACACAATCGAGTCTATTGCTGATCGGAAAGAATGTAAATGCAGGACATGTTAGGCAGATTATAAACCTTACGCAAACTACATCAGGAAGCTATCTTTTGATGTCGAGCCTTGATATAAGCCGAAGAAACCTTGCTTTGCGTGGAAAAAGTGTTTTTCGCAAGGTCGTTGAAATGGCAGAATATGCAAGAGAGGAAATCAACGAGATCGGCGGTTATTATGCCTATGGCAAAGAGTTGATCAACGGAGATTCCATTTTTGATTTCGATCCTACAAAATTAAGCATACATACACGTGATATTGGTCTTGCCGGAATTGAAGTATACGATATTCTTCGTGATGAATATGATATTCAAATTGAATTCGGAGATATCGGAAATATTTTAGCATACCTATCCATCGGTGACAGAATGCAAGAGCTGGAGCGCCTTGTGAGTGCACTTGCGGAAATCAGACGAAGATACATAAAAGACTCGAATGGACTGCTGAGTCAGGAATACATAGACCCCGAAGTGGTTTGCAGTCCACAAGAAGCATTTTATGCTAAAAAGAAAAGTATTCCGATTGATAAAAGTGCAGGATTGGTATGTAGTGAATTCGTCATGTGTTATCCGCCGGGTATCCCGATTCTTGCTCCCGGAGAACGCATCACAAAAGAAATTCTGGACTACATCACCTATGCAAAAGCTAAGGGGTGTTCTATGACCGGTCCCGAAGATCCCCAAATAGAATATATCAATATTTTGGATGAAGGAGGTCTGAAATGATGGATTTATGGTTTAGTGAAAGCCATACGGCTGATGTTAAACACAGCTTAAGAGTAAATCGTCATCTATACTCCTGTAAAAGTGAATATCAGCAGATAGATATTTTTGATACTCCCGAGTTTGGTCGAGTATTATCTCTCGACGGTAACGTTATGCTCACGGAGCGTGATGAATTTATTTACGATGAAATGATAACTCACATTCCAATGTCAGTTCATAAAAACGCACAGGATATACTTGTAATCGGAGCAGGTGACGGCGGCGTTGTGAAAGAGCTTACGAAATACGAAAATGTTCGGCGCATTGATCTTGTTGAAATGGATGGACAAGTTATAGAAGCCTGCCGCACGTATCTCCCGGAAAACGCTTGTAAACTTGACGATATCAGAGTACATATTTATTTTGACAATGCACTCCGTTTTATCCGTCGATGCAAGGATGAATATGATTTAATTATCGTTGACTCAAACGATCCGTTTGGCCCATCAGAGGGATATTTCACAAGAGAATTTTATGGAATTTGTTATAATGCTCTTCGTGATGATGGAATCATGGTAAATCAGCAAGGAAGTCCTTTTTATAAGCATGACGCTGATGCTATGCAAAGAAGTCACAAACGAATCGTAAATACGTTTCCAATCAGCCGCGTATATCAAGCGCACATTCCAACATACGCTGCAGGATATTGGCTGTTTGGCTTTGCAAGCAAGAAATACCACCCGATTGACGATTTCGATGAAGAACGGTGGAAAAAGCTGCATTTAAGCACAAGATATTATACAACCAAGTTACATGTCGGTTCTTTCTATTTGCCGGCATATCTTGAAAAAATGTTGGAGGAGGTGGAACTTTGAATAAAAATATAGAAACCTTTATCGGTTGCAACAGCGAATACAACGATGCCAAAATTGTGATGTTCGGTGCGCCGTTTGATTCAACAACCAGCTTTCGCCCCGGTGCGCGATTCGGTTCGTCCGCAATACGCCACGAAAGCTTTGGTATCGAAACATATAGTCCGTATCAGGATAAGGATCTTGAAGATACGAATATATTTGATTGCGGTGATTTGGAGCTTTGCTTCGGTTCTGCGGAAAAGGCACTTGAAGATATTGAACTAAAAACTAAAGAGATCATAAACGATAAAAAAATACCGTTTTTGATTGGTGGTGAGCATCTTGTAACGCTTGGGGCAGTAAAAGCTGTTTTTGACCAATATCCTGACGTTCATATTATTCATTTTGATGCTCACGCGGATTTGCGTGACAATTATCTTGGCGCTAAATTGAGTCATGCCTGTGTCATGCGTCGTTGCTGTGAGTTGATAGGCGACAATAAAATCCATCAATTTTGTATCCGCAGCGGAGAAAGATCGGAGTTCAATTTTGCAAAAGAACATACGGATATGCAAAAATTCAACTTCGACGGATTGGCTGAATTGACAGATAGATTACAAAAAGACGGAACTCCCGTATATATTTCTATCGACCTCGACTGTCTTGATCCGTCCGTATTTTGTGGAACGGGAACTCCCGAAGCGGGCGGTGTAAGCTTTACGGAATTGTTAAATGCGTTTTTTTTCGTTGCAAAGACCAATATCGTTGGATTTGACGTAAATGAGCTTGCTCCGATGCTTGACATCAGTGGGGCATCAACGGCTACGGCTTGCAAAATAGTCAGAGAAATGCTTCTCGCATTTTATAAGTAAAAGGAGGGATATTTGTGGCGTTAATCGTACAAAAATACGGTGGAAGCTCGGTAGCGACGGCGGAAAAAATTCGCAATATCTGTAAAAATATTGCCAAAGCATACGATGAAGGAAATCAAGTAGTCGTTGTTTTATCTGCTCAAGGAGATACTACCGACCACCTTACAATCAAAGGAACTATTATAAAATAAACATAACAAAGGAGAATCAAAAAATGAGCAGAGTTTTAGTAATCGGCTGTGGCGGTGTTGCCAATGTAGCTATCAGAAAGTGTTGTCAGGTGGACGATATTTTCACCGAAATTTGTATTGCGAGCCGTACAAAATACAAGTGCGATGAGCTTGCGGCAGAATTAAAAGATCAAACCTCCACCAAGATCACCACAGCGCAGGTGAATGCGGATAACGTTGAGGAACTGATTGCCCTTATCAATTCTTACAAACCCGATCTCGTTATGAACATCGCCCTTCCTTATCAGGATTTGACCATTATGGATGCTTGTCTTGCGTGTGGTGTCAACTACATGGATACGGCGAACTATGAGCCGGAGGATACAGATGATCCCGAATGGAGAGCTATTTATAACAAGAGATGTGAAGAACAAGGCTTCTCCGCATACTTTGATTACAGCTGGCAGTGGGCATATCGTGAAAAATTTGAAAAAGCAGGACTTACCGCACTACTCGGATGCGGATTCGATCCCGGCGTTACACAGGCATATTGCGCATACGCTAAAAAGCATGAATTTGACGAAATTGACACCATCGATATTTTGGATTGCAACGGCGGTGACCACGGGTATCCCTTTGCAACCAATTTCAATCCCGAAGTAAATCTTCGCGAGGTCTCTGCACCCGGAAGCTACATTGAAAACGGAAAATGGGTAGAAATTCCTGCCATGAGCATTAAGCGTGAGTATGACTTTGATTGCGTCGGACAGAAGGATATGTATCTGTTGCATCATGAGGAGCTTGAATCCTTGGCGCAGACCATTCCCGAAGTAAAAAGAATTCGTTTCTTTATGACCTTCGGACAGAGTTATCTGACACATATGCGTTGTCTTGAAAATGTCGGAATGCTCTCTACTACTCCCATTGCCTTTGAAGGACAACAGATTGTTCCAATAAAATTCCTCAAAGCGCTTCTCCCCGATCCTGCAAGCCTCGGTCCGCGCACGCACGGCAAAACGAATATCGGATGTATCTTTACGGGTAAAAAGGATGGCAAGGAAAAGACCTATTACATATATAACGTTTGCGATCATCAGGAATGCTACAAGGAAGTCAAAAGCCAAGCAATCAGCTATACCACCGGTGTTCCTGCAATGTGCGGCGCTTTGATGCTTTTGACAGGCAAGTGGAGCAAGGCCGGTGTTTATACTGTTGAGGAATTCGATCCTGATCCGTTCCTTGATGCCTTGGACAAGCATGGTCTGCCTCGTATTGAAAATCACAATCCCGTGTTGGTAGACTAATGAAGAAATCTGCTGTATTCAATGGGTTGCCCTATGAACCCATATCGGAATATTTTGCGAATCTTCAAACCCCTTGCTATGTGATTGATGAGAAACGTTTGACGGAAAACGCTCAAATTTTGTTTTCGGTTATGGAGAATACCGGATGCAAAATTCTGCTTGCACAGAAGGCTTTCTCGAATTACGATTTTTATCCGCTTTTATCGCAATACCTATCAGGTACCGAAGCAAGCGGTTTGTACGAAGCTCGATTGGGGGCAGAGGAAATGCCAAGCGGAGAGGTTCATGTGTTTTGTGCGGCTTATCGTGATGATGAGTTCGAAGAATTGCTCCGTTACGCAGATCATATCGTATTTAATTCTATCAATCAACTTAAAAAATACGGTTTGAAAGCAAAAGAGCATGGCAAAAGCATCGGTCTTCGTATCAATCCCGAATGCTCGACACAAGAAGGCCATGAGATATACGATCCGTGTGCCAAAGGTAGCCGACTTGGTGTTACTCGCAGTGTGTGGGATCGGGAGATGACCGAGGATATACTTTCCTTGATCGATGGACTTCATTTCCATACTCTTTGTGAACAAGACTCCGATGCGCTTGAAATAACATTCAAATCATTTGAGCAAAATTTTGGAGATGTTCTCCCTCGTGTAAAGTGGTTGAATATGGGAGGTGGACATCATATCACAAAAGAAGGCTACGATATTAAAAGGCTTGAAAGCCTTATTCTCCATGCACAGAAAAAATGGGATTTGTGTGTATATCTCGAACCCGGCGAAGCAGTTGCATTAAATGCAGGTTACTTGATCAGCCAAGTTCTTGACATTGTAGAGAATGGCGATATAAAAATCGCCATTCTCGATACAAGTGCTGCTTGCCATATGCCCGATGTTATCGAAATGCCATATACGCCGCCGTTGCTCGGTACAAATCAAGCAGAAGAAGGAGCATACTCCTATCGGTTAGCCGGTCCGACATGTCTTTCCGGCGATATAATTGGCGAATATAGTTTCGATAAACCGCTGCAGATCGGTGATTTACTTGTGTTTGGAGATATGGCGATTTATACCACTTGCAAAAATAATACCTTTAATGGAATGCCACTCCCCAATATTTACAGAAAAAATATTGACGGAACATTTACACAATTATCTCATTTTGGATATCAAGATTTCAAAATGAGGCTCGGAGATTATAGAGGATAGGAGTGTGAGAATTGACAATTAAGGAAGTTAGCGAAATGTATGGCTTATCGCGTGAAACTTTGCGTTATTACGAGAGCGTGGGAATCATTCCGAGTGTTACGAGAAAGTCAAACGGAATTCGGAATTACTGCGAAAAAGATTTGGCTTGGGTAGAATTTGCAGCAAAAATGAATCGAATGGAGCTTTCTATTGATATCATGCACCAATGCGTCAATTACTGTATTGACAACGGATTGCAGCCACACCTTCCCAATCACATCTTGCAAAGGCACAAAGAATATTTGATTATGAAGCGCGAGCTGATTGATGAAACGATAGATAGGCTGAACGAGGAAATCGTTGTAAAGGATTAAATATTATAACACAAGAAAGGAAAAGAGTACCGAAAACAATTCGATGCCCAAATATTGCGATCAACAGTATTAAATCCATCCTTCCGTAGATGACGTGGCGAGAGTTGGTCTTGCGGTTGCAGCCGGAGAGATGAAATATGAGGATCTGCTGGAGTGGATTCTCGAAAACAAATAAGGGCTCGGAATCTGTCCTGACCACACCTTTGACCATCTACGGCTTCGGACTACGTGGAAACAGTGCTTGTAAGAGCATCCGAAAGCATCGTTTTCGGACATAAAAGCCCCGAAAAGCCTTGTAAAGTAAGGGAAAAATCGGCTTTTTAGCGTTTGGGACGTCGATGCCGCAGGTTCGAACCCTGTCACTCCAACCAAGAAGGCTCTGAGATTGATTTCTCAGAGCCTTTTCTTAGCAGGTTTGACTACAGCGATGCAAATATTGAGGTTCGTGAAAGCCCTCGTTTCATTTCCAATCGAGGGCTTAAAGGATTAAGATAATTAACGAAACGCAACTCAATAAAAGTAAATAATTTTGCATGATTGCAATAGGAAGCTGCAATTCATCTCTTACTTCTTTTACAAGATCGATTCGTCTTTGATGGTCTGCGTGCGTATTGTGTGAGAAATTCAATCTCGCCACGTTCATGCCTGCTTTGCAAAGCCCCTCGATAACTTCTTTTGTTTCGCTTACGGGGCCAAGCGTACACACGATTTTGGTTTTTCTCATGATATTTCACCCTTGTTTTGAAAAATAGGGCTTACCGCCTACACAAGCGGCAAGCCCTTTAGAATTTGTCTTTACTTCAACAGCGAAATTGCATCTCCGATGGTCTTTTCAAGTGCTTCACGACCGTATTTATCAACTTCAGCTTTATTCTTTTCTCCGTGGGTGAGGCAACCTGCGCCTCCGATACAACCACCGATACAAGCCATACCCTCAATAAAGTTACCGTCAAGAATGCCTTTGTTCAACTTGAGAAGCGCCATACGGCAGGCTTCAATACCGTCGCATACAACGGGCTTGATCTCAAAGTCGATGTTCTGCTCTTTCATAGCTTGAGCTGCCGCATCGGTCAGTCCTCCGCTACGGGCAAAGATACGACCGAAGTAGGAAGCATTATCAAGAACACCTTCCTCCAGCGTTTCGATCTCGATATCACGGCTGTCAAAGAGTGCCTGCAACTCCTCAAAGGTAAGCACGCAATCCACGTATTGCTTGACCTCCTCGAGTTGCGCCTCTGCCTTTTTGGCGGTGCACGGGCCGATGAAAATGACCTTTGCGTTGGGGGTCGTTTCCTTGATGTATTTCGCAAGAACTGCCATAGGCGACATATTATGCGAAATATGCTCTACAAGGTTCGGGAACGCAGACTTGATGTATTGCACGAATGCGGGACAGCAGGAGCTTGTAAGAAGTCCCTTTTCGGAGAGCTCCTTTGCCTCTGCCATAGCAACCATATCCGCACCGAGAGCTGCCTCGATAACGTCATGGAAACCGAGCTTTTTCAGTCCTGTTACGACCTGACCGAGCTTTGCATAAGAAAATTGGCTCGAAATTGAGGGAGCAACAACGGCATAAACCTTATACTTGCCGCCTCTTGTTTTTCTCTCGCTCTTTTTCAAAATATCGATGGCGTTGACCATAAAGGATTTATCCATGATTGCGCCGAAGGGACACTGATATACGCAAGCTCCGCACTGTATGCACTTGGAGTTGTCGATCTTAGCTGCCTTCTCCTCATTCATAGAAATTGCTTTTACCTTACAAGCATTCTGACAAGGACGCTTACGGCTGACGATTGCGGTATATGGACAAACCTTTGCGCAAGCACCGCACTCTTTACATTTGGACTTATCAATATGGGCAACGTGGTTGTGATCGAAAGAGATTGCCCCGAACTTACAAACATCCTCGCAACGGTGAGCAAGGCATCCGCGGCAAGCATTAGTTACTTCAAATCCGCCAACGGGACATTCATCGCATGCAATCTCAATAACCTCAATCACATTAGGGTTGTTTTTATCACCACCCATAGCGAGCTTTACACGTTCACCAAGGATCGCGCGCTCCATATATACACAGCACCGCATTGTAGGCTCGTTACCGGGGACGAGCTTTTTGGGAATATCTATAATATTATCAAGAAGCTTATCCTCCCACGCGAGGCGTGCTACTTCGCGTAATACTTTATATTTCAAATGCTGTACTTTGGTATCAAATTTACGCATTCTACACCTCCATTAGAAATAACTTACCTTGATGCGCTTGCCCATCTTCTTAAGGCAAGCGGACAACTCCTCGACCAAATTCATTTTGATATTGAAGTTGATAGGAAGGTCGGGATTCTGATGGGCGGGATTTACCGCTCTGCCCACGTAGAAGTTAATATCCGTTGCTTCCTCAAACAGAAGTCGGCTGATCAAAGATGCGCCGTCCTTCTTGAAATTCCACTGCTCATAAAGCTCGTTCTCGCCAAGGTAATCCTTGGCGTACTGAATGACCTTATTCATTGTAATAACGCCCTCTGTTACGAGGTCAACGCCTTCGATCTTAGCAATCGGAGGAACGTCACTGCGCTCAAAGCTGAGGCTTACCTCAACCTTCTTGCCAAGGTATTTTGCCGCAATGGAAGAAGTTGTTCCGCCGCAGATAATGTGCTTTCCTTCCTTTGAGAAGAACAGCGACATCATTCTGTTTGCGTCATCTCTGTTTGAGGGAGGACCGAACAAAATGTTCATGGGCTCTCGCTTACGAACCTTTACAACGCAAGCGGTCGTATCATCACCTGGCTTATGACCGTAAAGCTTATCACACTCGTCAACAAGCATTGTGGAAAGATTCTTTGCGGTATAACCACCGGCAACGAGAGCCTGCATATAATCTGCAATATCCTCGCGCTTCCATCCGAAATTATACTTACCACCCATCCCTGCGTGAGGACAACCGTCGCTCATAGCGATAAACACGTCATCCTCTTGCAGTCTGATGGTTGATTTATAGATCTTTTTGCCGCCGATATTCATTTCGGTCTTGGGATAATCGTACTGCTCGTAATCTCTGATAACGATTACGTGGGGATTATCGTACTGAATGATCTCGGCTATTTCATTATTCAAAAGATGAATAATTGTAAACGTGGAATATGCCACGCCGCGCACCGAACACACGGGAAGCGTTGCGGCAATGGTAGCCACACATTCCTCGATGGGAAGTCCTGCCGCTATCATGGTGGATATGATCTTAGAGGTAAGAGTGGAGAGAATACTCGCTTTAACACCCGAGCCAAGACCGTCTGCCAACACGATAACGGTTGAATTTTCGTTTTCCTCCACGACGTCTACGTGGTCACCGCAAAGCTCTTCGCCGACATGATTGATGCTTTTATATCCGATATCTGCACACAAATCATTCATCGCCGATAGACTCCTTTAGTTTAGTCAGAGCAATCTTGGTCTCTGCTGCGGTCTCACCCAGTAAAGACGCGATCTCCTGAACGATCCTCATCTGCTTTTCAACAACGGTATCGGCTACCTCAACCGTCTGCTTATTGATCCTTGCCTTCTTCTCTCTGTCGGCTTCTTCGTCGGTAATATCACGCATAATACCGATCAGCATACGGGAATCAGAATCGTAAACCACGGTCTGTTCCACATATTTCTTATATTCGGCAAGATAAGTACGCTGATCACGAACGGTTCTTCCGCTGTTTCTGACCTGCACGAATACGGTAGGATCGAGAATTCGAACAACAGGCTCGCCCAGTACATCTGATGCCGCACGGATATTCATGATTTTTCTTGCTGCATTATTGATCTGCTGAACCTCAAGATTCTCATTAAGAACGATAAGTCCGTTAGGAGTATTCTTAACGATAGTATCCGAGAAGCTTTCCGCCTTGTCCTTCAAAAACGGCAGGCACATAGAGATCTCAGCCTTGCCTTGAATAATGGCGATTGCTTTCTCGCGGCAGGAATTATATCCGCAAGAGCCGCAATTCAACTCGTCTGCGGGCTTGAGCTTGCCCATCTGACGAAGAACTGTCATGATCTCATTTTCTGAAGGAGTTGGGAGTTTTTTCTCAATCATAGAAAAATGCTTTTTGAGATTCATAGGAGCAGGCTGTTCGACCTCAAAATCGTGTTCACCTGCATAATCAGCCACGGTGACGTAATCCTTGATCGGCGAGGTACTATGGTATTTTTCCATGACAGGACCGCCAATACAGCTACCAACGCAGGCAGACATTTCAATGAAGCATTTATGGATCTTCCCACTCTCAATATCCTTGAGTGCGGCAATGCAGTTATCAACACCGTCAAGTGCAATGTAAGTATATCCGGGGACATTCTGAGCCATTGTTTTCAGTACACCACCCGTTGTCGGGAAGAAGCGAGCACGGCTCTCGGGCGTATTATCTACTTCCTTCTCAAGCTCAATTCTCTCGGATTTCAACCAATTAGTAAGCTCTTCAAAGGTGAGAACGGCATCAACGAGTCCTTCATAGTACTCGGCTTCGTCTTTCTTTGCTACACAAGGACCAATAAAAACAGTCTTGGCATTCGGCATTCTTCTCTTGATATCCGCGCAGTGAGCCTGCATAGGCGACATAACGTCTGCGAGATATTCAAGCGCAGACGGAAAATGCTTTTGAATCAGCAAATTGACAGAATGACAGCATGAGGTAATGATAATATCTCTTTCTTCCTCACGCAGCATACGCTGGTACTCGTTCTTGACGATGGTCGCGCCGATAGCGGTTTCCTCAACGTCGAAGAAGCCGAGCCGTTTCAATGCTTTACGCATCGATTCAATTCCAACGCCCTCATAATTGGCAATAAACGAAGGCGCAAGGCTGACAACAACGGGATCTCCGCTTTGAAGCAGAACTCTTGCCTTCTCGGTACCGTCAACGATCTCCTTGGCATTTTGAGGACAAACAACAAAACAATGACCGCACAAAATGCACTCATTGCCAATGATATGTGCTTGGTTTCCCGAAAAGCGAATTGCCTTTACGGGACAGTGACGGATGCACTTATAGCAGTTTTTGCAGTTGGATTTTTTCAGTGTCAAGCAATTTGCCATTTCCGTCACTTCCTTTCGTTTTCTATAACATCAAGTATATTCTTCTTGAAAAATTCTCTGAAATTTTCTCTCGTCACGCCTACGTGAACGTCATCGTTTACCTGTACGGTAACACCGACTCGGTTGCACCTTCCGATGCAGAAGCTACCGGAAAGCACGACCTCATCCTCAAT
>JAFTPX010000029.1 GCA_017463065.1 Clostridia bacterium | reverse complement strand
ACTGCCTCGGCAGTCGGTTTTTTCTTCCTTGAATTAAAGTGCCAGATCGTTGATGATGGCGTACAGATTCGCAATCTCCTGACGACGCTTCTCGCAAATCGCCTCCATTTTTGCAATATCTTCCGCGCTGAATTTGTCCAAATCCCCCGCCATCAGCTTGTTTTTGTACATACGGTCAGCGGTAAGAGCGAAGACGATGTCCATGCTCTCAATCTTGCTATCCTCCTCCACCACGACCAGATTGCTCTTGCCCTCAAGGATCAGATCGATTGCCTTGACACCCATCTGGGATGCGGTGAGACGGTCACGCAGAGTAGGAGTACCGCCGCGGACGATATGAGCGAGACGGGCGAACTTGGTCTCAATACCCGTTTGTTCCTGAATCTTCTTTTTCAAAACCTCACCGTAGGGAACCTTGTTACCGTTTTCGTCGGTGGCAAATACACCCTCGCTGACCACGATCAGCATCCCTCGCTTTGCTTTCCGCTTTGCTGCCTTGATGCGGTTGATGGTTGCCTCCTCATCAAAGGGAATCTCGGGAATGGCAACAGCCATGGCACCTGCCGCGATACCCGCCCGCAGAGCGATCTGACCGCAATTACGTCCCATAACCTCTACCACGTTGCAACGGGCGTGAGATTCACAGGTGTCGCGCAGCTTGTCCAGCACCTCCACAACGGTATTCATTGCGGTGTCAAAGCCTACGGTGTATTCGGTGGCGGTGATATCGTTGTCGATGGTGCCCGTAACACCGATGGTGGGAATTCCGCGGATTGCCAAGTCCGTCGCACCGCGGAAGGTTCCGTCGCCGCCAATGGCAACGATGGCATCAATGTCGTTGCTTTTACAGGTTTCGATTGCCTTTTGCATGCCTTCCTCGGTCTTGAATTCCAAGCAACGGTCGGAATAGAGCATGGTTCCACCTCGGGTAATGATGTTGGAAACGGCACTGGTTGTCAGAGGAATGAGCTTTTTATTGATCAGACCGTTGTAGCCGCCGATAATACCGACAGCCTCTACGCCCTGCTTATTTGCCTTTCTGGCAATGGCGCGGATAACCGCGTTCATACCGGGTGCGTCACCGCCCGAGGTAAGAATGCCGATTCTTCTGAATGTTTGCATAGTGGTGTACCTCTCTTGTCTATAGGGTTTATTTTTTATCTTATTCAAAGCACTCGCAAAAATTTCGCAAGCCCATTATTATTATTGTAATATATCTTTTCAGAAAAATCAAGGCATTTTTTTATTTTTTTAAAAATTAATAGAAAATTCATTTTTTGACAAGATATGTAAAAAAACGGCAGTGATTGTAAAAGCCAGAAAAACAAGGACGGGAAGAAATGAAAAAAGAATGGCAGTCCCGTTCGAAAGCAGAAATCTGGAACGTATCGCACCGAGCGATTGAAACGATAGAACCAAAAAGGCTGGGTTGATAGCGTAGTGCCCTGAAGGACACTACGCATCGATATAAATCCCTTGCGGGATTTTCGATATGTTGCTGTCGCAACTCGACATGCTACGCTCGATATGTTTGCTTGGCAAATGAGGGATTTATATCATATCGAAACCGACCGCAAGGGCGGTTATATCGAATTTGCCGCCAGGCAAATATATCGAGCCGAGCGTAGCGAAGCATATCGACAAATAGCATCTGTGGGCACAGATGCAGTGCTTGTTAAGACTAAATTAAGGACTACAAAAACCTTATGGCTATTTTTAAACAAATTGGTTTGCACAAACAAAAGGCTCCCTTGTGTAAAGGGAGCTGTCGCGAAGCGACGGAGAGATTGTTTTAGCATAAATCTAATCTCTTACAATCCCTCCGTCACGGCAAGCCGTGCCACCTCCCTTTACACAAGGGAGGCTTTTTTCTACATCCCGGAAGGTAAGTGGGTGAGCTTTTGATATGCTAATGTCAAAAGCGCCTTTGCGTTACTTTTGACAAAAACTTGTTGTCTTTAGTTAAATCAGTGCTTGTCAAGAAAAGAGGACATAGAACGTAAAACATTCTATGTCCTCTTCCTGTCGGTAGGTATCATATTCTATTGGATCTCAAAACTGTCCTTTATGGTACGACCCTATACCAGCCTTTGTGTTATTTGATTCTGAACCGTTTTCTCAGCCGATAAATATAGAGAGAGATCAGCCGTGTGAGGGCGATGTCATAAACGGGGAAAGCCAGCTCCGCCAGCACCGCAAAGGCGATATAAAATAGGAGCATAGAGTCGGCGGCATCGGCTGTCATCAGGGTGAAGTGTGACAGCAGTAGCATCAAAACCAATGCGACGTTGAAGATCACTTCCTTGAGGATCCACGCCGTTACCTTGGGACGCTTCTCCAGCTTTTCCTTGAGAATGGGATAGTAGCCAAAAAAGAGCAGATACATCAGAGCAGGCGTCTTTTGAGGTAACAGGATCAAGGATAGGATGCCCGTCACACCAAAGACCAACCAGGGCGCGCTTCCGCCGTATTCGATCACGGCAAAGACACAAAATAGCGAAGCGATGACCGCCATGGAAATATCCACCAGCTCAACCATAGAGCCGAGCCAAAGCAAAACCACGCCCAGCGCCGACAGCATGGCACAGGTAGTCAGCTTTCTCGTTTTCGCTCCCCGATCTGTTCTCGGCATACCGATCCCTTCCTTCCTTTTTCGATCTCTACGGACTGGCTTAACAGCAGGAGATCAGATCTCCTCCGCAGCATTCGCAACAGCAGTCGGCACAAAGCAAGCCCGAACAGATGTCACAGCCCGAGCATCCGCCGCCTCCCGAGGTCTGATAGCCTCCGCCGTAGCCGTTTGCCCGACGGCGAAGCTGTTCCTGCGCCGCGCGGTATTCGTTGTTGTAGGGGTCCATGGAGCAAGCGGTATCAAAGTGATGCTGCGCATCCACGTAGTTCCCCTTGCGGATGAGAATATTGCCCATCAAGAAATACCATTCCGCGTTTCTCTCGTTGGCGGGAACGTTGTTCAGCAGGGTTTCCGCCTGAACGATATTTCCGCTGTGAATGGAACGGCGGATCTGATTGTAACGGGGATTCGCCGAGGAGCTGCCCGAATAGGAGCTGTTTTGGGAGCTCTGAGCACCGCCGTTTTCCCGCATCTGCTTGATCTCCTCGTAAGCGGCGTTGACCTCTTTCATCTTCTCGCTTGCCAGATCGGCAAGATCACTGTCCCGATACTTGTCAGGGTGATATTTTCTCGCCAGCGCGCGATAGGCTTTTTTGATTTCTTCGTCGGCCGCATCGGGAGATACGCCGAGTACCTTGTACGGATCCGTCATTGCTTGTTGTCCGTCCTTTCTTCTTCGTTCTTCTTTCGATTCTTCTTGCATGCCTTGGCGCATCGATCCTTCTCGATTTTTTCGATCCGCTCGGGCAGTCCGAGATATAAAATGTTCCAAACGATCTGTTGAATCGCTTCGTTTTCAAACTCCATCAGATCTGCTGCCGCCTCCGCGTCGTACAGCTGATTTTTCAAAGCCAGCCGAATGCCTTCTCTTTTTTGCTCGTCGGGCAGAGTGCCGCCGTAAAGCAACAGGAAGGGATTATACCGACCGTTTTTGGCATCCTCCTCCAGATCGTCCAGCGCATCGGCAATATAGATCCATTTTCCTACGGTTCGACCGAGTGCCGCCCCGATCCTTGCGTCCGATTCCGCAAGATCAAAGGAGATGATGTGGGCGAGGATCTCGCCAAAAATGCCCGCGGGAATATCCACGCTTGCCACGCCAGACCGCTCGGCATCCGATAGCCGAGCCAGACCTTCGGCAATTTTTTCATCCAGCTCCCCAAGCCCCGCCTTCAGCGCCTTTTTTCGGCTGTGCGCCATAAACGGGCGTAGGAGAAGAGCGCGCAGCTTTTTGAATCCTCTCTCATCAGAGAGATCGTCGGCAATCTTGTGGTAATTCAACAGAGCCGCCGCCCCCGCGCAATAGGCGAGAGAGGAATTGTGTTTCATGTAATTCCGCTTTTTGAGCGGATGGGCAAGACAACGCTTTTGCCCGAAGGATACTGATTCCTTCAAGAAGGTAATGCGAAGAAGGGCAAGGAACGCAAAATCGTAGCTTAACGTCATGCGAGAGCATTGACCCGTGCATTTGCCCATCGAGCGGCAAAGACCGCAGTAGGTTCCGCGGTAAAACTCATATTCCTTTACCTTCAGCTCGGGGCTGTTGACCCTTACGTATCCGAACAAAGCATACCTCCGCCTAGGATTCATCACAACATTTATTATATTATCATATCGCAAACAAAAGGGAAATACAATAGACGAATTGTAAATATTTCTACCAATTCAAAAAAACATTGCCAAAACAAAACGATGGGCGCAAAAAAAGAACCTTCCTGCAGGAACGTTCTTTGAAGGAGTCCAGAGGAAACCTTCTCGAAAGAAAGTTTTCTTTGGCGCATCCTATAGCATCCTCTCCCATTCCCCGCATCCCAGCGGTCCCATTAGAACATGGTGTCCAAGAGATCGATCACGTCGGCAACGACGCCTTGATCCTTATGGCAGAGGGTATGGTGGCAGACTGCCTTGATTGAGTCCAAGGCATTGGCGGGGCAACAGGCAAGGTTGGCATTTTTCAGCATTTCCAGATCGTTGTTATAGTCACCGATGGCGCAGAGGAACATGGGGCGATCGAAGTAATCGTTTACCATATCCCGAAGCACCACCGCCTTGTTGACCTTTGCGTCCTGCACGTCCATCATGGTGGGCTCGGAGGGTACGAGCATCAATCTTCCGCGGAAGCGTTCCTCGCAAAGCTCGATGATTTGGTGGATGGTGGAATCTTCCGCCCGAAGGGTCATGCGGTAAAGGGGGTACTGTTGCCATTCCTCCAAGGGAAGAAGCAGGCAGTTTTCTCCCCGTTTCGACAGAATATCGAATTCCTGTACCGTGAGGGGGTAATCCAACCGATAAAACAGGTGCTTATCCCCCGTCGTCATACGGCAACCGAAGGCAAGATCGGTGGTCTCCAGAAATTCGATCAGCTCCCGCAAGGGCTCAAAGGCAAGGGGTCTGTTTTCGATCTCCCTCATTTGGGAGTAGTCGTAAAGGCAGGCGCCGTTGTAGACCACAACGGGAGCGTTGGTCAATTCCGATACGTCGGGAGCCGCTTGTATGACCGACTGATAGGTTCTTCCCGAGGCGAAGGTAAAGTACCCGCCGTTTTCCTTAAAATACGCAATCCGTTCCCGATTGCGTTCCATGCCAACGGGGTCGTTGGTAATAAACGTTCCGTCCATGTCGCTGGCAATGATGACGTTCTCAAATTTTTTCATGTGTATGTACTTCCTTTTTATATGTCTTTTGTTATTTTCCTACGCAGAACCGTGAGAAGATCTCGGCAACGATCTCCTCTCCCAGCTCTCTGCCGTCTACCTCGCCCAGAGAAGAGAGGGCGTGCTCCATTCCCACGCAACACAGATCCAAGGGGAGCCCTGCGCGCAGATCGGCAAGGGCACTCTCCAAGGCTTCTGCCGCCAGGGTCAGTGCCGCGTACTGTCTTGCGCCCGTGACAACGGCATCACGCCCCATGTCGATGGAACCGTCGATAAAGAGCCCGTCGATGACCTCTGCCAGTCGGTCAAAGCCGTCTCCCTCCGCTGCGGACACCGCCACCGTATGCGCAAAGCGTTGGCGGATGGTTGCGATAGTGATACCGTCCGATTCCTCCCGGTCGATCTTGTTCAAGAGCGCGACGGTGGGAATTCCCGTTGCGGTGATTTCCTCCGCCAAGGCAAGATCCTCCTCCGAGAGGGGACGGGAGGCATCGAACACCGCAAGGATCAGCCCCGCCTTTTTCATTTCCGCGCGGGTGCGCTCCATGCCGATGCTTTCCACACGGTCGTCGGTTTGACGAAGCCCTGCGGTATCGCATAGCAAAAGCAGGGTCTTGCCGAGGGTCGCTGTCTGGCGAAGCACGTCTCGGGTGGTTCCCTCAATGTCGGTGACGATGGCGGCATCATAGCCCAGAATCCGATTGTAGACCGAGCTCTTTCCCGCATTGGTTCTTCCGCAGATCACGGTGGGAATGCCTTCGGTGACCGCCCGCCCCGTGCCGTAGGTTGCCGCCAAGCGGCGGATTCCGTTCAGCGCATGGGAAGCGGCTTCCTCGATCTCCCCACGGCTCATTTCGCTCAGATCCTCCTCGGGAAAGTCAATTGCCGCCCAGACTGACGACAAGGTTTGCTTCAGCTCCCGATAGATCGACTCGGTGCGGTTGGCAAGCCCGCCCTTCATTCCGTTTCGAGCCAGAGTCAGCTGACTGTCGGTTTTGGCTTCCAGCAGATTGCCCAGCGCCTCCGCCTCGGACAGCCTCATTTTTCCCGAAATATAGGCGCGGCGGGTAAATTCTCCCGCCTCCGCTGCCCTCGCGCCTGCCGCAAGGGCGGCGGCGAGCACCTTTTCGGTGATCAGAATTCCGCCGTGGCAGGTGATCTCTACCGTGTCCTCCCCCGTAAAGGAGCGAGGGGACTCAAACCGAACCGCCATGCCGTCGTCCAAGGAGACTCCGTCGGGAGAGCGAATCTCTCCATACACCATTTTTCCGTGGGGAAGGGAGGGAAGGGATTGACCGCCGGCGGGAAAGAAGATCCGCTCTCCCACGCAAAACGCCTCCGCACCCGAAATGCGGATCAGCGCCACGCCGCCTTTTCCGTAAGGCGTGCTGATGGCGGCAATGGTATCCAGTATCTTCATGACGAGCTCCTTTCCTTCTCTAAAACGATTGGGGACTGCCCGTTACGGGCAGTCCCCTCTGTCAGGTCAAAACGATTATTCTGCCTCAACCAGCTCTTCAGCGTCTGCATATTCGATGGCAACGTCGCACTCGTCGCACTCATCCAACAGATCGTCGCAGTCATACACCAAATCCTCGGTGTACTTCTTGATCAGCTTGTAAACAACGAAAGCAATTGCGCTTGCGGCTGCGACGACAGCCAGAGTGATGGCAATGATCTTACCGTAGTTGGTAGACTTTTTCTTAAAGAAATTCATAATGGACCTCCTGTATATAATATAAAAAGTTTTTCTAAGTATAGTATATCATATTTTT
>JAFTPX010000067.1 GCA_017463065.1 Clostridia bacterium | reverse complement strand
TCCTGCCAGTAGCTCCACCTATACCGATTGCGGCGTAACCACGTTTAAGCTTTACGGCGAGACCGAACAGAATGCGGTCACCGCAACCTACGTAGGCGGTTTTTCGGGCGGCGCGGCAACCTATCCCTCCTATACCCGTTGCTCGGCAAACAGCATTGATCTGAAGATGGCGGGTATTGGTTCCGAAAATGCGCACTTGGTCGGCGGCTTTACCGGCATGGTCAGAAACGGTCTTGATCCCGTTGCGACCTTTGATACGGTCACCTCTTCGGGTACGATTACCGTTACGGGAACCCCCGGAAGACAGTATGGCGGTCTGATCGGTATCATCAGAAACAACGCCACCTTGACCGACTGCTCCAGCAGCGTCAATCTGATCTTCTCCGATGGCGGCGCGCAAAACGTGGGCGGACTGGTCGGCAACGTGTACAACGACGTGTCAGAGGTGACGATAACCAACTGTGACTTTACGGGATCGATTACCACGTCCTCCGGCACAAACGTAGGCGGTCTGGTCGGTATCAATATTGGTATGGGCGTCACTCTCGCCAATTGTGAAATGGGCGGCACCGTTACCGTTACGGAAGGAACGAACGTGGGTGCTTTGGTCGGCACCTTAACCGACGGGACCGTTAACGGCACCTTAGACATGGAAGGCTGCACCGTAACCGCGGAAACCAATTACAACTGGTTCGGCACGGATACCAAAGATTGTCACATTACCCTGAAAAACGGAAACTCGTCCGTAGAATTTGACACCTTGAAGATTCGCTACCAGACCAAAGACGACGGCGCGGCTGACACCGAGACCTTCCGTCTGATTGCCACGGTAGACGCATATATTTCCACTTACGAGAAGCTGGGCTTCGTTTTGACTGACAGCCAGAATCAGTCGGTTACGCTGGAGACCACCACCGTATGGGACACCATTGCGGGCGGCGGCAATACCTACGTTCCTTCTGAGGCAGGCGACGGTCAGACCTCCGCGGGCTACGGCGAAAACTCCGTTTTCTTCTTCGCTGTCGAGCAGGAAGCCGTTTCTCTTGCCGCAACCTTCACCGTGCAGGCATTCGTCGTTCAAAGCGGCGTTACCATTCTGGGTGAGGCGTTTACCTTCTGTGTTGGGGATTTGCTTCCCGTACAGTAAGTTTTAGCCCATTTTTCCCATTATCGGAATATCCATACACAAGGATATCGCCACGTTTTCGGGATCTTCCGATCTGTTTTCCTCCACGTGAACGACGGGTCGAAATCAACAACGCGGTGCATTTCGATGTGGGTAACCGTTTTCTCTCACCACCGCCCCTCGGGGCGGTGGTTTCTTTTGAAATCCAAGAAGTATACCCCCTGTTAAAATCCAAAAATTACGCCCAGACTCTTGATTTTCTCTGTTGTTTGTTGTATAATAAAACGATGTGTAATGTCAATGAGAAGGAGAATTCCTCATGAACAAGCAAAAGGATCTGTCTTATTTTCTGGAAACCAAGGTCGCCTCGGAGCTGATCTACGACGGAAAGGTGATCCACGTCTACCGAGACGAGATCAGGCTTCCCGACGGGAACCTTTCCTTTCGGGAATTGAACCGCCATATCGGCGCGGTCTGCGTCATTCCCGTGACCGCCGAGGGAGAGGTTCTCTGCGTGCGGCAATACCGCTATGCCGTAGGCGAGGTTCTTCTGGAGATCCCCGCGGGCAAGCTGGATTACAAGGAAGAGGATCCTGCCTCCGCCGCTCTCCGCGAGCTTCGGGAGGAAACGGGGGCGATCTGCGGCAAGCTGACTTATCTCGGAAAATACCTGGGGTCTCCCGCCATTCTGGACGAGACCATTCATATGTATCTTGCCGAGGACCTGACCTTCGGGGAGCTGGATCCCGACGAGGACGAGTTTATTGAGCTGGTTCGCCTGCCCCTGTCGGAGCTGGTAGAGCTGGTCATGAAGGGCGAGATCCCCGACGGCAAGACTCAAGCGGCGGCGCTTCGGGCAGCAAGGCTGTTGACGGACAGGCAAGCGTAATGGGCTTTGCTTTGGGTCTGGCGGCACTGATCGCCTCTCTATTACTCCTTCTTTATCTGTTTCTGATTCTCCCCCGTCTGTCGGGAGGCGCGGATCTGGAATTTCTCCGTACCAATTATGCCCATCGGGGACTTTGGGATGCCCAGACCCCCGAAAATTCCCTTGCCGCTTTCGCCAAGGCGATCAGGGCGGGGTACGGTATTGAGCTTGACGTTCAGCTTTCAAAGGACGGACGGGTGATGGTCTTTCACGACGACACCCTTCAGCGGATGTGCGGCGTCAACCGCCGTGTGCGGGAGCTCACCTACGCGGAGCTGAAGCGGCTTCGTCTGAAGGGCACGGACCAAGCCATCCCCACCCTCGACGAGGTGTTGGCTTTGGTTCGGGGACGGGTTCCCTTGATGATCGAATTCAAGGGGGAGACACTCGAACCCGTTCTGTGTCTGGGCGCCGCGGGGCGGCTGGACGTGTATGGGGGACCCTTTTCGGTAATCTCCTTCAATCCCCTCTATCTGAGCTGGTTCAAGCAGTACCGACCCAGCTACGCCCGCGGTCAGATCGTGACCAAGAGCAAAAAAGGAGACTCGCCCCATCGACGGGCGGTTGCCTTTTTGCTCTCTCATATGCTGCTAAACTGTCTCTCCCGACCCGATTTTATTTCGGTCAACGGAATGATCCGAAACCGTCCCGTCTTTTGGCTCTGCCACCGTCTGCTCCGCGTATGCGGCTTTGTCTGGACGGTGCGCACCAACCGCGATCATCTTCGCGCCAAAAAGGGCGGCTGGCTTTCGGTCTTTGAGTCCATTCGCCCCAAATCCCATGAAAGGAAGCTTCATTCATGAAAAAATGCTATCAGTCAGCAGAGATCCTGTTGCCGAATTTTCAGATCATTGATCCCGCCAAATGGGCGGTGGTGGCTTGCGATCAATTCACCAGCGAGCCCGAATACTGGCAGAAGGCGGAGGCGCTTGTGGGCGACGCCCCTTCCACCCTTCGCATGATCCTCCCCGAGGTCTATCTTGCGGAGTCGCGGGAGCGGATTCCCCAAATCAACCAAACCATGGAACGCTATCTGGACTCCCTTCTGCTTCCCCACACCGACTCCATGGTCTACGTGGAGCGGACCCAGTCCGACGGCAGTATCCGCCGCGGAATCGTACTGGCAATCGATCTGGAATGCTACGACTATCAAAAGGGCGCGACCTCGCTGATTCGCGCCACCGAAGCCACCGTGGTGGAACGGATTCCCCCTCGGGTGGCGATCCGTCGGGGTGCTGTGATCGAGTCTCCCCACGTGATGCTACTGATCGACGATCCCAAGCATACCGTCATCGAGCCACTGATCGGCTCCTCCTCGGGCGAGCTTGCCTATGACACCGACCTGATGCTGGGCGGCGGTCACCTGAAGGGTCGCTTTCTGGATTCCGCCGAGATCCGCCGCGTGGAGCGTTCCTTAGACGGACTGATCACCCCCGAGGCGACCAAGGAGCGGTATCTGAAATCAGGACTTGCTCCCCTGCTCTTCGCCGTGGGTGACGGCAACCACTCCCTCGCCACCGCCAAGGCGATCTATGAGGAGATCAAGGCAGCGCTCGGCGAGGAAGCCGCGGCAACCCATCCCGCGCGGTACGCCCTTGTGGAGGTGGTCAACATTCACGATCCCGCCCTGCGATTCGAGCCGATCTACCGTGTTCTCTTTGGGGTAGACCCCCAGGCGGTGCTGACCGAGCTTGAGGGGTATCTCGCCTCGCTCCGAGGAGACGCCCCCTCCCAGACAGCGGAATACGTATACGGCAACCGCCGCGGGGTACTGAACGCTCCCTCTCCCGTCCGTCAGCTGACTGTCGGTACGCTTCAGGACTTTATTGACGAGTATCTGACCCGCCATACGGGCGCGGAGGTGGACTATATTCATGGAGAACAATCGGTGCTCGCCCTGTGCGAGAAGCCGAACACGCTGGGCTTTCTGTTTTCGGGCATGGAAAAGGATCAGCTCTTCCCCACCGTCATGTTCGACGGCGCGCTCCCCCGCAAAACCTTCTCCATGGGACACGCCACGGATAAGCGATACTACGTGGAGTGCCGCCGCATTCTGCCCAAGCAGAAAAAGAAAGGAACAAGCGTATGAGTGACGCATGGAATCAATTGCTACAGGACTGTTGCGCCTGCACCGCCTGTGAGCTACATAAAACCCGCACCAACTGCGTATTTGGCACGGGAAACGTAAACGCCGATATTCTCTTTGTGGGAGAAGCCCCCGGAGAAAATGAGGATAAGACGGGAACCCCCTTTGTAGGCAGAGCGGGACAGCTTCTGGACAAGTTTTTATACGCTGTGGACATTCCCAGAGAGAACGTCTATATTGCCAACATTCTCAAATGCCGCCCTCCCAAAAATCGGGATCCCCTTCCCGCGGAGGAGGATGCCTGCATGGACTTTTTGCGCCGACAGGTCCGCCTGATCCAGCCAAAGATCATTGTCTGTCTGGGCAGGATCTCCGCCATGCGGCTCATCAAACCCGACTTCAAGATCACCAAGGAGCACGGCGAATGGTTTGAGCGGGGGAATTTCCTCATTACCGCGGTCTATCACCCCGCCCTTCTGCTTCGAGATCCGAGGCGGAAGGAAGAAATGCTCACAGATATGAAAAAAATTCGCGAAAAGCTAAATGAATTGACGGAGAATACTAACCTATGATTTCCTTAAATTTTTCTTCTTTATTGAACACCATTGCCACCCTGTTCTTTTTGATGGCGGTGGGCTTTGTAGCGGGCAAGCTGGGGATTATCAACAGCACCGCATCCAAAAATCTGTCCCGACTGATCATTACCATCGCTCAGCCCGCATTGATTATTTATTCCTTGATGAAAATGAAATATTCGGCGGAAAATCTGGAGCTTGGTCTGAAGTCCCTGCTCTTCGGTATTGCTATCCACATCCTGATCGCGGTCTTAGCCTTCTTTGCTTTTTCTTGGTTCCGCGATCTGAACGAGCGAAAGCTGACCGAGTTCGCCACGGTTTTGGGCAACGTCGGCTTTGTCGGATTCCCCATTCTGGAATCCATCCTCGGAGACAAGGGGCTGTTTATGGGCGCATTCTTCCTTATCAGCTTCCATCTGACACTCTGGACCTGGGGTATCGCCATTCTCGCCCGTAAGCGGGATGACATCAAGCTCACTCCCAAAAAGGTCTTTTTGAACTATGGAACCATCCCCAGTCTGATCGGATTTTCCCTGTTTCTTTTGAGCGGTCTGCTTCCTCCGATCCTACCTGCCTCGGTAAACAACGTCTTTGCGGCAATCGCCCCCTCGGTGCTCACCACCCTCTCCTACGTATCCTCCCTTTGCACCCCCATTTCCATGCTGATCACGGGTGCTTTGCTGGCGAACCGAAGCGTTTCGCAAATACTGGGATCGGGCAAGATCTATTATCTGTGCGCCGTCAAGCTGGTGGCAATTCCCCTTCTTGTCTGCTTGCTGATGAAGCTTCTGGGCTTTGACGTCCTCTGGATTCAGTTTGGCGTCATCATCACCGCCATGCCCTCCGCCTCTACCGTTACGATGCTGGCGGAGCTCCACGATATTTCTCCCAGCTACTCCGCGCAAACCGTAGGCACCACGGCTCTGCTCTCCATTGTCACCATGCCTTGCGTGATCTGGCTGGCGCAGAAGATCATTGAGATGTAAGGCGAGGGAAGAACCGTATAAAAAGCATCGATTGCGTGATGTTGTTATCGGAGAAATCATCCTCACGCAAAGTTCCCGCAAACCAAGAAAACGGTTTGCGGGAACTTTATTTTATAGGCAGAAGGAAGGATTCCAGAAAGGCTCCCTTCGGGAGGGAAGCTATAAAAAGAGGCCCGTTCACCGTCTCGGGATACACAAAAACGCAAGCAGTACCTCCACCCGATGCTTGGGTGCAGGCACTGCCTGCTGGAGCGAGTAACGGGAATCGGTCTCGCCTGCGGGCTCGGTCACTCCGCGGCTCTGACACCACACTGTGGTGTCATTCACTACCGCTCCGCCTTCGATTCCCGTTAAAAAAAGAAGAACCTCTAATGGGACGTACTCTTAAGGACAGTTTTGAGAGTACATTACCTACCGACAGAAAACAGAAACCGCAGATTGATTTTCTGCGGTTTTTGTGTTATAATAAAAACATTAATCTTGAATAGTACAAGGAAGATGCTTATGAGAGAAGTGATTGAACATTATAACAAGCTAATTGACGAAAACAATGACCCTGCTCGCGATCCTAAACCATTGAGAGATTATATGGACAAGTGGGACGGAGATAAGTTTATCGAGAGTATGCAACTTGATAAAAGCAAATCCGTTTTAGAAATAGGAATTGGAACAGGGCGACTTGCCATCAAGGTTGCACCAAATTGTAACAGCTTGTGTGGAATAGATATATCCGAAAAGACAATTGGGAGAGCAACTGAAAACCTATCAGCGTATCAAAATATAAAACTTATTTGCGGCAATTTTATGTCTTGTGAATTTGAGGCACAGTTTGATGTAATATACTCGTCATTAACCTTTATGCATATACAAGATAAGTTATCAGCTATTCAAAAAATTGCGGATTTGCTGACTAATAACGGACTTTTTGTTTTGTCGATCGATAAAAATCAGAATGAGTATATCGATATGGGTGATAGAAAGGTAAAAATATATCCCGATAATCCTAACGATATACGTAGCTATCTTTCAATATCCAAGCTTAAGATCATAAATGAATTTGAAACAGATCACGCATACGTAACGGTCAGCACAAAAGCCTCCCTTGTGTAAAGGGAGGTGGCACGCGTTAGCGTGACGGAGGGATTGTAATGCAGCGAAAACACAATAAAGATATCGTTCCAACCGCGAAAATGTTGCGAAAGAATATGACCAAGGAAGAAAAACACCTTTGGTATGATTTTTTGCGCACATATCCCGTTCGCTTTTCTCGTCAGAAGGTTCTCGGCAGGTATATCGCAGATTTTTACTGTGCAGAGGCAAAGCTCGTTATAGAGCTTGACGGTTCGGGGCATTATACCGAAGAAGGAAAGCAATACGATGAAGAAAGAACTGCTTTTCTTAAACAATACGGATTGACGGTTGTTAGAATACCCAATACGGAAATACATAAAAACTTTAGGGGTGTTTGTGAGTATATTGATCATCTCGTAGAACAATCCCTCAGTCAGCTTCGCTGACAGCTCCCTTTACACAAGGGAGCCTTTTTTGTTCATCTATACCTTGTCATTTTTCCTGACAAGCACTGACTTAATTAAAGACAACAATATTTTGTAAAATTCTCAAGCTGTGTCCTATATTTTGGGGAAGTTATTGACATTTCCCCCTAAATGTGATATACTATATTTGCTACACAAATCGCATAACTTTCATAAAGAGTGCGCATTTTTATTTATGGTAAAAATGCATACTCCCTTTTCTGCGTTCTCTTATGAAAGTAGCGAAGATTTGTGTAGCAACAATTGGAGGTGCGTTTTTCGTGCGCTTCAATTGGGGCGCACTTTTTTATATGCTGAACGGAGGATATATGAGCAAGAATAATCAAAAAAGGGTAATAGCTATTACTGGCGTAGAACTTACGCCCGGAGAGTCTGCCGTTTGTCTTGGCAACGGAGAGCAAGGATTTGAATGCTGTTGCGACGAATGCGACTACTTTTTGCTTTGTTTCCCCGAATTTGATTCAAAAAGCGAAACAATTAACAAAACAGAAATCCCCCAGTCCTTACTATGACAAAAGCAACTCAAAGGCACTTTTGACATCTGCGTATCAAAAGTTCACTTGATTGCCTTTCGGGAGATAGAAAAAAGCCTTCCCTGACAAGGGAAGGCTTAAATTAACACGCCAACCGTAGGGGCGTTCTGCGAACGCCCGCGGGCGAACGCATATTTCGCTTCGCTCCAAAGGCTACGAACTGCGTTCGTGAGTCGCCCCTACCGAGGTTCCTGTGATTTTAAGGATTTACGTCTTTAACTAAGCTCTGCGCCTGTCACCTATATTTTTCCCTATATTCTTTAGGCGTCATGCCGTATTTCGACTTGAATTTCCGTATAAAATACGAGGGGTATTCAAATCCGCAGGACAGCGCTACGTCGGATATCGGCATATCGCTCTGCAAAAGCTTTTTTTGAGAATTATTCAAGCGTACCTCAAGAAGATGGTCATTAAAGCTCCGCCCCGACACTCTTTTGAAAAATCTTGAAAATGAATAATAATTCATTCCCAGAACGTCGGCAGCCTCTTGCATTGAGATATTACCCTGATAATTTTCCTTGACGTATGTAAACACGCGGTGCAGCTTTTGCGCGCTTGCGCTATCTATTTCTATCTCACCATCGTTATCCCCGCGTGTACTCTTTTCGTTGTCCTCACGGCAGTTTCACGCAAAAAGAATATAAAGTGAGGTCAGCTCACCTCGCAGGGCAAGCTCGTACCCCGCCCGCTCCTCG
>JAFTPX010000028.1 GCA_017463065.1 Clostridia bacterium | reverse complement strand
AGGATATAACATCAGAATGGAATTGTATGCTACGAGAATGATGACAATTCACGATTTGGTTGATGAAAATGTTTTGAAACTACCAGAAGATACGAGCAAATCTTCACTTGGTATGCACATTATTTTGAAATAACAAACACACCGCCGAGAGTAACCGTTTGGTCACTCTCGGCGGTATATTGTTTATTTCGCACAACCACCTCTGATGGTGAGTAAGTGCGCACTTGCAGGCAAACAATAAGCCGCACTTTACACAAGGGAGCCTCTGTCGGTAACCGCTATCTCGCTGCTATCCTATAGAGTTAAAACTGTCCTTTAGAACCCGACGCATATGTGGGTGGATTTTTTTCTTTGTGGAGCGAAATGGAGAAAGTGGAAAAAGGACTTCGTCGCCCTTCCATACGTCCAAGAAAATTCCATGTCATTGAAGAAATGTAAATAACTGTAATCTCGAGCCGTTTTTTGACGACTTTTGTCCGAATCGGAGGGAAAAAGAAGGATTTTTTTCAAAAAAGCCGAAAAAATTTTCAAAAAAAATAAAAAATTTTTCATTACCCTCTTGCGTTATTTATCAAATTGTTTTATAATAATAACACCGCGGTGGTGAAAAGTGGAGCGAAATGTAGCAAAGTGTAGCAGAATTCGTGCCGATCACCCCCAAAGTAGTGATTGGAAAGAGAAATAACGATAAATCGTAAAGATAAATAAAAGAAGAAAACTTTATGGAGAGGAGGCAAAAACGATGCTGTCAGGTGAATATAAGCATAGCTTAGACCCCAAGAACCGACTGTTTATTCCCGCCAAGCACAGAGAAGAGCTGGGCGAAAACTTTGTGGTGGCAAAGAGTATCCGCGAAAAGTGCCTCCGTGTCTACTCCATGGAGGAGTGGAAGGAATATATTCGACCGATCGAAGCGTTGGACGGAAAAGATAAAGAACGCATTGTCCGTGCCCTGAGCAGAAACGCGGCTCAGGTGTCTCCCGATTCTCAGGGAAGAATTATTCTGACCCCCGATCTTGTGGGATATGCGGAGATCGTGAAGAACGCCGTGGTTGTCGGATGCGGTAAATATGCGGAGATCTGGTCTGACGCGAACTACGCCGCAATGGTTGACGAAGAAGATCTGACAAGCATGAAAGAGCTTCTGGAATCCTACGGACTGTAAGAAGGGAAGACGGAAACGATGACGATGGAATTTTCTCACCGTTCGGTGCTTCTGGAGGAATGTATAGACGGCTTGTCGATCAAGCCCGATGGAATTTACGTGGACGGAACCGCGGGCGGCGGCGGACATTCCTTTGAGATCGCAAAGCGCCTGACCACGGGGAAGCTGATTGCCATCGATCAAGATGAGGCGGCGATTGCGGCGGCGACCCAACGGTTGGAGCCTCTGGGCGAGAGAGCGGTAGTGGTTCGCAGTAATTTTTGCGAGATCGCGAACGTGTGCCGTGAGCTTGGCGTGGAGGCAATCGACGGACTGCTTTTGGATCTGGGCGTTTCCTCCTATCAGCTGGATACGGCGGAGAGAGGCTTCTCCTATCAGGCAGACGCGCCGCTGGATATGCGGATGGACAAGCGACGGAGCTTGACAGCGGCAGAGGTCGTCAACGAATACTCTGAGGAACGGATCAAAAAGCTTCTTTATGAATACGGCGAGGAACGGTATTCGGCGTCCATTGCGGCGGCAATCGTCAGGGAACGGGCAAAGCGCCCCATCGAAACGACCGCTGAGCTGAGCAATCTGATTAAATACGCAATCCCGCCCGCGGCTAGAGAAGGGGGACACCATCCCGCCAAACGAAGCTTTCAAGCCATTCGGATCGAGGTCAACGGAGAGCTGGAGGTCATTGAGCCCGCTATCCGAGATGCGGTGAGCCTGCTGCGCAAGGGCGGCAGAGTGGCGATCATCACCTTCCATTCCTTGGAGGATCGCATCGTCAAGCAGACCTTCGCCGATCTGGCAAAGGGATGTATCTGCCCCAAGGATTTCCCCATCTGCGTGTGTGGCAACAAGCCCATTCTCAAGCAGGTCAATAAAAAACCGATCCTGCCCTCGGCGGCAGAGCTCTCGGAAAATCCGCGTTCCCGAAGCGCAAAGCTTCGCGTGGCGCAAAAGCTATAACGGTAAACTATAAACGAAGAAAAATTGAGATTGAGATAAAAGATCCGAAAAACGGAACAGGAGGAAAACATGGCTGTTGACAAAATGAACGATTCTTATAACCGCTGTCTGACAGAGCTTCGTGAGCGCTATCGGTACAGAGGGGTGTCGAACAACGTAAAGAGTGAATTGTTGTTGCAGACGAAAAAAGAAGAGTCCACTCGCGCCATCGCGCCCGAGGCATACGTACTGTTTGATTCCAACAGTAAGATTGCCGACAGCTATCGCAGCGGAGAGTACAGAGGAAGCAAATATATGACCTCCGACGACTTCGTTCGTTACTTCAAGACTCGCCGCGCCTTCTACAGACCTGAGTTGATCAAGACTCGGACGGAGGAAACCGTGGTGGAAAACAATGCGGTTCCTAAGCGTCATGCCGCATCCGGCCGCGGACTGGTACAGTCCGATTCCGGAAAGGAGGGTCATTTAGCACGAACTGCGTCGGCGCTGAAGGTTCTCAGAGAAAAGTGGTTCCCGATCGAGGCAAAGGAAGGACGGGAGGAGCGGCAGAAGTTCCGCTTGCCTGTCTCCGCCATGTCAGGTATCGCGGTCTTTGCGGTGTCTCTCGGATTGATCGTGGGCGGCTCGGTTATGCTGGGTAACGCATCGGGTGAGGTCGGAGAGCTGAACAGCAGCATTGCCGCTCTGGAAGCCAAGCAGAACGAACTGCAGGGACAACTGGATCTGAAATATAACGCGGACGAGATCGAGAGGGAAGCCAAGTCCCTCGGAATGATCAAGCGTCAATACGCTGACAATGAATACGTGACAGTCAACGGAGAGGAACAGATCATCATTTACGAAGACGGCGAATCGGAGAATGTGGGACTTGCCGCACTCCTTTCGTCCTTCGGCATCGAGCTTGACTGACGAATATCGTACCTGCGCTTCTCATATAAATACTTATGGTTTAAAAAACGAAAACAAATGAGAAGGAGAAGCACATGGCGAACAGAAGCATCAGCACAGAAGCGGTGAAGCGCTCTACGTGGTTGGGAATTTTGATCTGCGCCGCGTTTGTGATTCTTCTGCTTCGGATCTTAATGATCCAGACCGTTCATTTTGACAAATATCAATCCAAGGTATTGGATCAGATCACCACCGAATCGGCGGTTCCTGCCAATCGAGGGAAGATCTATGACCGCAACGGAAATATTCTTGCCACCAATATCACCACCTACCGTGTGTTTGTTTCTCCCTCGGGGATCAAAAACGCGCAGGAGGAGCTGGAGGAGGGAGACCGTACCAATTACGCGGAGCTGGTTTCGGCGGGATTGTCCGAGATCCTCGGCGTGAGCTATGACGAGGTGCATAAGCAGGTCACCCAGTACACCAAGTATCTGGACAGAACCATCAAGCGGAAGGTAGACGAGGATACCGCCGATGCCGTCAGAGATTATATTGACGAGCACGGCTTGCAGACCATGATCTATCTGGAGGCGCAAAGCACCCGCTACTATCCTGGCGGAAGTCTCGGTGCTCACATGATCGGCTTTACCAGCAGCGACGGAGTGGGGCTTTACGGACTGGAATATCAGTACGATGAATATTTGAAGGGCGTTGACGGATACTATATCAAGGCGAGGGATTCCTACGGAAACGAAATGCCCTCCGATTATACCAGCTATATTGAAGCGGTGGACGGATACAATCTGCAAACCACCATTGACACGACGATTCAAAGCTTTTTGGAGGAGCAGCTGGAGCAAGCGGCTCTGAATTCCGAAGCGGCAAACCGTGCCTGCGGTATCGTGATGGACGTGGACACGGGAGCGATTCTCGCCATGGCGACCTCCTCTTCCTTCAATCTGAACGATCCTTGGAAATTGGATGAGCTCTCACAGAATATTTTGGCAACCAGCGGATATGCGGAGGGCTCGGACGAATACGCCGACCTGCAGAGAACCCTGCTTACCGAAATGTGGTCCAACAAGGCGGTGACCGAGAGCTATATCCCCGGTTCTACCTTTAAGATCGTGACCTCTGCTATGGCGTTGGAGGAGATTCGGGATCAGATTCCCCCCACGGTGTATTGCGGCGGTTGGAAAGAGGTGTTGGGTCATAAGATTCACTGCCATAAAGTCAACGGACACGGGGATTTGACCTTTGCGGAGGGCATCCAGCAGTCTTGTAACGTCTGGTTTATGACTCTTGGCGAAAAGCTGGGAGTGGAAACCTATCAGCAATATGTAAAAGCCTTTGGCTATAAAGAAAAAACGGGGATCGATCTGCCGGGCGAGGGAAGCAGTATCTTCGCGTCGAACATGACTCAGCTTGACCTTGCGATCTACGCCTTCGGTCAGAACTTCAACGTTACTCCCATGCAACAGCTTTCGGCGGTTTCCGCCGTGGCGAACGGGGGCTCGTTGATGACCCCCTACCTTGTGGAAAAAATCACCGATAACGCGGGCAACGTGATCTATCAGCACGAAACACGGCTGAAGCGCAACGTGGTCAGCCGAGCGGTATGCGAGGAGCTTGCCGTGATTCTGGAGGAAGGTGTCTCGGGAAACGGAGGCGCAAAGAACGCCTACGTGGCAGGCTATCGGGTTGCCGCCAAAACGGGTACCTCCGAGAAGAAGGGTGCGGGATTCAGTGAGGATAACAAAGCCTATATCTGCTCTACGGTAGCGTTCGCTCCCGCGGACGATCCCGAGGTAGCGATCATTATTATCGTGGATGAACCCACCAAGGGCGTTCTCTACGGAAGCACGGTTGCCGCGCCTTACGTGGGAGCCGCTCTGGAGAATATTCTCCCTTACATGGGAGTTACGCCCATCTATACCGAGGCGGAGCAAGCCAAAATGGCGGTTCGTGTCGGAAATTATAAGGGTGATACGTTGGCGGATGCCATTGCCTCCATTCGAGAGCTTGGCTTGAGCTATACGGTCATTGGCAATACCGGCGGTTCCGCGTTTGTCACCGCGCAAAGTCCCTCTTCGGGAACCCGCGTGGAAAAGGAATCGGGACGGGTGTTCCTTTACGTTGGGGCGGAAGCGCCTACCGAGGAGACCGAGGTCCCCGACCTGATCGGTATGAATGCCGTTCAGGCAAACGCAAAGCTGGTGGGATGCGGCTTGAACGTGCGAATTCAAGGCTCGTCCAGTAACATATCGGGAACCAAATCCACCGTCAGCTCCCAGTCCATTGCGGCGGGAACCAAGGTGAAAAAGGGAACGGTGGTTTCCCTGACCTTCGGGGCGGACCCCGATGAAAATCCCGATTACGAAAATCCTGTACAGTAGTTGATCTGACGCGGAATGCGCCAAGGAAGTGAAAAAGAACGTTTACTTCGGAGGCGCGTATGAAGGTGTCGGAATTGTTCGGCAGAGCCGAAATGGAATACCCTCCCGAGCTGGGAGACATTGAAATTACGGAAATCGTCACAGACTCAAGACAGGTTAAGGACGGATGCCTGTTCCTCTGTATCAGAGGCTTGCATACCGACGGTCATGAGTATGTGGAGGATGCGATAAAAGCCGGAGCCAAGGTTATAGTGGCGGAGCAAGTGCGTGACGCGTGTGTGGGTGGTGCCGCAGCACGGATCGTGCGTAAGAACACAAGAAAATCGGCTGCTTTGCTCTATAACGCTTGGTACGGGAACCCAACGGAAAAATTAACAATTATCGGCGTAACGGGAACCAACGGAAAAACCTCGGTTTGTTCGATGCTGTTCGAGTTGTTTCGGGCGGCGGGCTACCGTTGCGGCATCATTGGAACCGTGTGCTGCAGATCGGCAGACGGCAGGTCTCTTTCACATTCCAAAAACGGGGGGCTTGCCAATATGACCACGCCCGATCCCGAGGAGCTGTACGCCATGCTTGCCGAAATGGCGGCGGATGGAGTGCAATTCGTGTTTATGGAGGTCACCTCCCACGCCTTGGCGCTTCACAAGGTGGATGCCATTCGGTTCGATACGGCGATCTTTACGAATTTGACCCGTGATCATTTGGATTTTCACGGAGAAATGGAAGAATATTATCAAGCGAAAAAGCGACTGTTTTCCCTCTGCCGACAGGCACTGATTCATCTGGCTGATGAGACGGGGAAACGATTGCTTCGCGAGCTTGACTGCCCTGTCCTCACCTATTCGGTGGGGGAGGGGGACTATTGCGCTCTCATACGGAAGAGAAAAGGAATGGAGGGCTTTCGCCTTTTGATCACATCTCCCGAGGAGTCCTTTGAGACCGACCTGCCTTTGGTGGGAGAGTTTTCGGTGCAGAATGCCCTTGCCGCATCGGCAGTGGCGTTGGCGTACGGAATTCCCTCAAAAACGGTTTGTCGTGTTCTGTCAGGGACCCAAGGAGCGGTCGGAAGAATGGAGCGGCTGACCCTGTCGCCTCCCGCGCCCTTCTCGGTGCTTATCGATTACGCTCATACGCCCGATGCGCTGGAGAAGCTGTTGCGGAGCGTGCGGGACTGTCGTGTGGGAGAGGAACGGATCGTGTTGCTCTTTGGATGCGGCGGAGAGCGGGATCGGGGCAAGCGCAAGGAAATGGCGATCATTGCCTCCCGCCTTGCGGACCGCGTCATTCTGACCTCGGATAACAGCCGAGGGGAGGATCCCGATCAGATTTTTGCGGATATCCTCAAGGGAATGGATAAAGAAAAAGAATATACCGTCATTCGGGACCGCCGTGAGGCGATCGCCTATGGCGTGGAAAACGCTCGTAAGGGAGATATTCTCATCCTTGCGGGGAAGGGGCACGAGACCTACGAGATCAACGGCGAGGGACGGCGTGCCTTTGATGAAAGAGAAATTGTAAGAGAGATCTGGAAGAGGCAATGCCGCGGACAGATCGATCCAACGTAGGAAAGATATCTTAGATATCGGAAGGGAGAAGGAAAATGAAGGTCAATGTAGGATGTAACGGTCTGACTATGACGGAGCTTGCGCAGATCTGCGGCGGGATGCTGTGCTGTGTGGGCGGTGAAGTAAATCGGGATATGCCGTTTCGTTACGTTTGTACCGACTCCCGCGAAGCGGAGGCAGGCTCCTTGTTCGTTGCCTTGGGCGGCGAGCGTGTAGACGGACACGACTATATCGGCGCGGCGGTTTCCTCGGGAAATGAATGCGTGCTGTGCGAGCGGATTCCCGATATCAGTGATAAAAAATACGTTGCCGTGGTGGTGGACGACTCCCTGAAGGCGATTGGCGAGCTTGCCAAGGCGTACGATCGCCGTCTGCATCACCGCAAGGTAGCCATTACGGGAAGCGTAGGAAAGACCACCACCAAGGAATTTGTGGCGGCGGTGCTTGCCGAGGGCTTCCGCGTGCATAAGACCGAGGGAAACTATAACAGTACCTTGGGCATGCCTCTGTCCTTGCTCTCCCTGCGGAACGATACCGAGGTGTCGGTTTTGGAGATGGGCATGAGCAATTTCGGCGAGATCGAGTATATGTCCCGTATCGCCGAGCCCGATATTGCCATCGTGACCAATATCGGTTCCTCTCATATGGAATATTTGGGAAGCCGTGAAAATATCTGCCACGCAAAAATGGAGATCGTGAAGGGCTTGAAGCAGGGCGGAACGCTGTTGCTTAACGGCGACGAGCCGATGCTTCGTGCCTATCTGACCCCCGGCGTGCGTCCGATCTTCGTCGGGATTCAGTCCGACTGTGATTTTCGTGCCGTGAATATTCGGGAGGGAATCGGCAGAACGGTGTTCGACGTTTGCTACGGCGGAAAGACCGTACACAACGTGGTGATCCCCACCATGGGACGGCATAACGTCTATGCGGCGCTCTTTGCGTATGCGGTGGGCGTGCGGATGAATCTGGACGATCAGTGTATCATCGACGGTTTGAATCATTACAGACCCGTTGGTATGAGACAGAATATCTACAACATCGGTGACATTACCGTAATCGAGGACTGCTACAATGCAAGCCCCGAGTCCATGCGTGCCGCCATCAATGTTCTGGAAAGCCTTTCGGGACAGATGCGGGCGGGCAGAATGGCGGCGGTGCTGGGCGATATGTATGAGTTGGGCGAGAACGGCGACCGCTTCCACGAGGACATCGGACTGTATTTTGCGGCGCGGGGAGGCTCTATGCTCTATACCTTTGGGCAGGCGGCGGAGCAGATCGCCGTGGGCGCGATCCTCGGCGGAATAGATCCCGAAAATATCTACCGTAACGGAGATACGAAAAATCCGTGGCTGAGCGGAGAAATGTTGCTGCATTCCTTGCGGGCGGGGGATACCCTGCTGGTCAAGGCGAGCAGAGGCGCGGCGGCGGAACGCATATTGAACTATTTAAAGGAAAACGCAGATCGGTTGCGAAAATAAGCAACCAAGAATTGGGGGATGAAGATGGGTGAGTTATGGATCGAATTCGGCGCGGTATTTGGTATTTCTTTCGTGCTGACTGCCATTCTAACCCGCTTCATCATCCCCATTTTAAAAGGGAAAAAGGCAGGACAGCATATCCTTGAGATCGGCCCCGGGTGGCACGCATCCAAGGAGGGAACTCCTACGATGGGCGGAATCGCTTTTATTATGGCGATTCTGCTTTCTCTCGTGGTGGTGGCGATTGTTTACGCCGTTCGCGGGAAGCAACGGGAGTTGATTCCTCTTGCCCTGACCATGGCGCTTGCGGTGATGAACGGCATGATCGGCTTCGTGGACGATTTCTGCAAGCTGATGAAGAAGCAGAACCAAGGACTGAAAGCCTACCAGAAATTTGCTCTGCAAGTTTTGGCGGCAGTGATCTATATCTTCCTGCTCAAGCTTCTTGGCTATATCGATACCTCCGTTCATATTCCTTTTACGGCAATCACGGTGGAGTTGGGGCTCGTATACTATTTGTTTTCTGTTTTCGTGATCGTCGGCATGGTGAACAGTGTGAACCTGACCGATGGGATCGATGGCTTGGCGGGAACGGTTACCTTGGTGGTCTTTGCCTTTTTCGCCTTCGTTGGCATCCATGCTCTCCACGCCTCCTTGACTTTGATCTCGGCGGCGCTGATAGGCGGTATGCTTGGCTTTTTGCTGTATAATCTGCACCCCGCCAAGGTCTTTATGGGAGACACGGGCTCGCTTTTCTTGGGCGGAGCCGTTACGGGTGCGGCGTTTATTCTGAACGAGCCGATGATCGTCTTTTTGGTGGGCGGAATGTACGTGCTGGAATCCGTATCCGTGATCCTGCAGGTGGGAAGCTTCAAGCTTCGCCATAAGCGGATCTTCAAGATGGCACCCATCCATCACCATTTTGAAAAATGCGGTTGGAAGGAAGGAAAAATCGTTATAGTGTTCGGACTGGTCACGGCGGCGCTTTGCGTCCTTGCTTGGTTCGGCTTATAAAAACATAGGGGAGGTATCTGGTTTTGAAAGAAAAGAACAACGATCAGGAACGGAATCTGCCCACACAACCCAATAACAATTCATCACTGACGGGCAAGCTTACCGAGCTTCGTCGGAAGCAAGAAGCCAAACGAATCGAAAACGACGTGGTTTTCAAGGAACCCCTTACCCCTGCGCCTCCCGCGGACGAAACCGCGCCCTTGGCGAAGGGTAGTATTGATATGTGGTTCCTGCTTTGGGCAATGCTTCTGGTGTGCTTCGGCGCAGTCATGTCCTACAGCGCCAGTGCGGTATATGCCGAGCGGGAATATGACAGTTCTACTTACTATTTGTGGAGATACATTTTGTTTGCTGTCGTCGCTACGGTGGTTACCGTACTTTTTGTCGTTTACGCCCGCCCTTGGTTTTGGCGTGTGTTCGGCGTGGGCGCATATGCGGCTTCCATCTTTTTGCTTCTCCTCGTGCTGGTGGTGGGTGCCGCCGCGGGTGTGGCGCAGCGTTGGATCGACCTTGGCTTTGTGACACTTCAGCCCTCGGAGATCGCGAAACCCGCGGTGGTTATGATGCTGGCGCTCTATATGTCCAAATACGAAAAGCCAATCTCCAGCCCCGCCAAGTTTAGCGGAAACTTCAAGCACGGCTTTGTGATTCCCATGTGTATCATCGGACTCATCTGTGGCTTGGTCGCCTTGGAGAGACATATCTCGGGTCTGATGATTATCGGTGTGCTGGGCGTTGCCGTCATGTTTCTAGGCGGAACGCGGATGAAATATCTTGCCATGTTTCTCGGACTGATCGCCGTGGCAGGCGTGGGGCTGATCGCCGTTTCGGATTACGCGCAGGAACGCGTGCTCAGCTGGATCAATCTGGAGAGTGATCCCCTCGGATCGGGTTGGCAGACCCTACAAGGACTTTATGCCATCGGATCGGGAGGCTTCTTCGGGTTGGGTCTGGGCTTCAGCCGACAGAAATACGGCTACGTTTCTCAGCCCCAGAACGACTTTATCTTTACCATTATTTGCGAAGAGCTTGGCTTTGTGGGTGCCTTCATCGTGGTGTTGCTTTTTTCGATGCTGATCTGGCGCGGCATCCGTATCGGACAGCGGGCACCCGATAAATTCTGCGCCTTGACCGTTTGGGGCTTGACCTTCAAGATTGCGCTGCAGGTTGCCATGAATATTGCGGTGGTGACCAACATGATGCCGAATACGGGAATTTCCTTGCCATTCTTCAGTACGGGCGGATCTTCCTTGATGCTACAGATCTTTGAGATCGGAATCATTCTTTCCATCTCCCGATTTTCCACTCAGAAAAAATAAGAAAGGACTCACGGGGCGCAAGCTCCGAGAACGATGGGAGTCATGAGAGTATTGCTGACAGGCGGTGGAACGGGTGGGCACGTCTATCCCGCTCTTGCCATTGCCGATGTGATCAAACGAAACGTTCCCGATGCCCGTATCGCCTTCGTTGGAACGAAGCGGGGAATCGAAAATAAGCTGGTGCCCGCCGAAGGCTATTCGCTTTATCATATTGAAATTCAAGGGATCCGACGGTCGCTGTCGCTCGCTAATCTGAGAACGGCGTATCTGGTGGCGACCTCTCCTCGCAAAGCAAGAAAAATTATCGAGGAATTCAAGCCCGATCTGGTGATCGGTACGGGAGGATATGTTTGCTGGCCCTTGCTTCGGGCGGCATCGTCCATGGGGATCCCATCTATGGTTCATGAATCCAACGCTCTGCCCGGAGTGGCGGTTCGCCAACTGCAGAAGCGGGTGGACGTGATCCTGACCAATTTTGAGGAGACCGCTCAGCTCCTGAAGGCGACGGATAAGATCGTCAACGTGGGAAACCCTCTGAGAAGAGCCTGCGGAACGGTATCGCGGGAGGAGGCGAGAGCCAAGCTGGGAATCCCTGCCGATAAGCAGTTCGTGATTCTTTCCTTCGGCGGAAGTCTGGGTGCGCCCCGCTTGAACGAGGCGGCAATTGACGTCATGCGAGGCTATGTGACCCATCATAAGGAGGCTTTGCATATCCATTCGGGAGGAAGCCGACAGTACCCAAACGCCAAGGAGCTGTTTGATTCTTACCACCTGACCGAAGAGCAGGGGGCGGTACTGAAGGAGTACATTTACGAGATGCCGCTGTATATGGCGGCAGCGGATCTGGTGATTTGCCGCGCGGGAGCCATGACCCTGACCGAGCTTGCCGTTATGGGAAAGCCAGCCATCCTCATCCCATCTCCCAACGTGACCGATAATCATCAGTATAAAAACGCTAAGGTCCTTGCCGATGGAGATGCCGCTATTCTGTTGGAGGAAAAGGATTTGACGGCAGAGAGTATTTGCGAAGCGGTGCGCCGTGTGGCGGAGAACGGGAGCCTTCGGAAGCAAATGAGCGAGAAGATCCGCGGCTTTGCCAGAGAGGATGCGGGACGGCGAATTTACGAGGAAATTACCGCGCTTTTGAACAAGAAATCCTAAGCTTGGGAAAGGAGGGACCGCAATTGGGACACACGCGAAAGAAAAAGCGAGTCATTTACGTCAACGTGCGCAAGCTGACGTTGCTTTGCGTGACGGTGGGCATGTGCCTTTTGGCGGTCTTATCCTCCGCTTTGCTGATCCGAAGCTTTCTGAAGTTGGATCGTTTTGAGGTTACGGGTATTTCCGCTTACGACCGTGAAATGTTGATCAACGCCTCGGGGGTCAAGCGAGGCGACCGACTGTATTCCTTGGATCGGAAGGAGATCGAGGAACGGATTCTGAAGGAATGTCCCTATCTGGAATCGGTGACGGTCAACCCCAAATTTCCCAACACCCTCCGCATCAGTGCGGAAGGAAAGAGCGGACAATGGTATATTGAGCTTTCGGGCGTGAAATATGCCTTGGACGGTAACCTGTCGGTGATTGCCGAAACCGTGAAAACCGATGGGATGACCAAGCTGATCCTACCGAACGTGAAAAGCGTGATGGTGGGAAGCGTTCCCGAATTCGGAAACAGCGAGACCGAGCGGAAAAAGACCTTGGAGGTCATTTCCGCTATCCGAAGCACCACCTTTAAGGCGAGGCTTACCGAGGTGGATCTGGAAAGCCGCTGGGATATCAGCATTGTGGTGGACGGTTGCTTTGAGGTGTATCTGCACGATATGAGCGACTTTGAAGGTAAGCTGAAGGCGGTGGAAAAGGTGCTGAATTCCGACCGCTTGAAGGGGGCGGTGGGCGGTGTCATCGATGCCTCCGATCCGGGTAGCGTGGGGGTGATTCCCATCTATCAAACCGAGGAAACAAGGACGTAAATGAAAAAAAGAATTTCGATCTCTCACACAAGATGTTGTGGTTCGTAAAAAAATCAACCGCAAAATGTCGGATTTGAGCCAAAAACTCAGCCGACATTTTCTTTTTTTCGGTTTTTTCTGAAAAAGAGCAAAAAAAATGTAAAAATATCATTAAAATTTCAAAAAAACACTTGCAAAATTACGCAAAATATATTATCATATATATGTATAATATTTATGATGCGGAACGCTGTTTTTTCGATCGTTGAGAAACGGCCGCAAGGAAGTTAGGAAAAAATTTTTGGAGGATAAAAAAATGGCTTTTGAACGTGATGACAGCCGTGAGAATGGCGTGTGCATTAAGGTGATCGGTGTAGGAGGAGGCGGTAACAATGCGGTAAACCGCATGATCTCTTCCAACGTGCAGGGAGTGGAATTCGTGTCCATCAATACGGACAGACAGGCACTGAAGAATTCTCTCGCCCCCACGCAGATCGTCATCGGCGAAAAGATTACCAGAGGCTTTGGCGCGGGTGCCAATCCCGATATCGGGGAGAGAAGCGCGGAGGAATCCATCGATGAGATCAAGTCGATCCTTGCGGGAGCCGATATGGTGTTCATCACCGCGGGCATGGGCGGCGGAACGGGAACGGGTGCTGCTCCCGTGGTAGCAAGAGTCGCTCACGATATGGATATTCTGACGGTGGGAGTGGTAACCAAGCCCTTCGCCTTCGAGTCCAAACGCAGAATGGAACAGGCGCTTGCGGGTATTGAGGAGCTGAGCCGATACGTAGACTCCTTAATCGTGATCCCCAACGAAAGACTTCGTCTGGTATCCGATACCAGAATTACCCTCTTTAACGCCTTTGCCGAGGCAGATGACGTTCTTCGCCGCGCGGTACAGAGCATTTGTGAGCTGATCAACGTGACGGGCTTTATCAATCTGGACTTTGCTGACGTGACCTCGGTCATGACTCGTTCGGGGCTGGCTCATATGGGAATCGGAAGCGCTACGGGTAAGGATAAGGCGGAAAACGCCGCCAAGATGGCAATTTCCAGCCCTCTGCTCGAGACCTCCATCAAGGGAGCAACGGGCGTGGTGATCAGTATCTCCGCATCTCCCGACGTGGGTCTGGAGGATATCGATCTGGCGTCTACCATGATTACCGACGAGTGCAATGCCGATGCCAACGTGATCTGGGGCGTTGCCTTTGACCCCGAGCTGGAGGACGAGATGAGAATTACCATCATTTCCACGGGCTTTACGAAGGAATCCAACGGTGCAGATATAAAGCCCGCTGAGGAAACGAAGGAAGAGGCGGAGGAAGCGGGAGAATCCGCGGAGCAGGCAAAGGCTTCCGAGGCAGAGGCTCCCAAGGCGGCTCCCAAGAAGTCCGCAAACGGCGAGCTGGATCTGGACGATTTCTTCGGTAATATGTTCAACTGATAATAGCAGGAGGATTTGAAATGACTTTCGAACACAACGATGCTTTTGAATACGGCGTCAATATCAAGGTAGTTGGCGTAGGCGGCGGCGGAAATAACGCCATCAACCGCATGATCTCGTCGGGTGTAAAGGGCGTGGATTTTATTGCCATCAATACCGATAAGCAGGCGCTGAAAAAATGTACGGCACCCTCTCAGCTGGTCATTGGTGAAAAGATCACCAACGGCTTCGGCGCGGGCTCTAACCCCGAGATTGGCGAAAGAGCGGCAGAGGAAGCAGTCAATGAGATCAAAAAACTCCTGTCGGGTGCGGACATGGTATTCATTACCGCGGGCATGGGTGGCGGAACGGGAACGGGTGCCGCTCCTGTGGTTGCCAGAATTGCCAACGAAATGGACATCCTGACCGTGGGCGTTGTAACCACACCCTTCAAGTTTGAGGGCGGCAGAAAGATGGATCGCGCGCAGGAGGGTATTGCGGAGATCGCGCAGTACGTGGATTCCTTGGTGGTGATCCCCAATGAGAGATTGAAGCTGGTTACCGATACCCGCATCACCCTGATCAATGCCTTTACCGAGGCAGACGAGGTGCTTCGCCGTGCGGTTCAGAGTATTTCCGACCTGATCAATATCCCCGGATTTATCAACATCGACTTTGCCGACGTGACGTCTATCATCTCCAATTCGGGCGTTGCCTATATGGGTATGGGAAGCGCTACGGGCAAGGACAAGGCGAAGATCGCCGCCAACATGGCAATTTCCAGCCCGCTGCTTGAAACCTCGATCAAGGGAGCGAAGGGCGTTATCATCAGTATTTCCGCTTCCGCGGACGTGGGTCTGGAGGACGTGGATCTGGCGTCTACCATGATTTCCGAAAGCTGTAATCCCGATGCCAGCGTTATTTGGGGTGTTGCCTTTGATCCAGAGCTGGAGGACGAGATGCGTATTACCATCGTTGCCGCAGGCTTCGATCAGGAGAGCGAGCCTGTTGAGGTAGAAGCGGTAGCGGAGAATGAGGAAGCCGCGGAGGAAGAGCCCAAGAAGTCGGGCGATGCTCTTGACGATTTCTTTGATAATCTGTAATCTTTCATAGAACAAAAAAGAAGTTGAACCGCGGTTCAACTTCTTTTTTGTTGTTTCTTTATTTCATTTTAGCTAATGCGGCGACAACGCCAGCGAGATTTTCCTTGTACTTGGCAAGCTTTGCTCTCTCGCCCTCGACGACCGTGGCGGGAGCCTTGGCAACGAAGCCCTCGTTGGACAGCTTCTTTTCCAGACGTTCGATCTCGCCCGTCAGCTTCTTCTGCTCAGCTTCCAGTCTCGCGATCTCCTTTTCGGTATCCACGATGTCGGACAGAGGAAGAAGAATGGTGGCGGAGTCGGTGACGATCCGTACCACATCGTCGGCGGAAAGCACAGCCTCAAAGCTCTCGTCAATCTCTACCTCGGAGGCGGAAGCCAGACGGGTGAAGAATACCGCGGTGCTCTCGTTGAAGGCATCGGTATAGCGTGTTCCGATGTAAACCTTCGCCTTGCGGGAAGGAGGTACGTTCATTTCGTTGCGGCGGGCACGGATTGCCTTGATTGCCGTGATCACACGGTTCATCTTCTCGGCGTCTGCCTCAAATACCAAGGTCGCGTCAAACTTGGGATAAGCGGCGATCATGATACTCTCGTCCGTATGAGGAAGAGACTGATAGATCTCCTCGGTGATGAAGGGCATAAAGGGATGGAGAAGCTTTAAGGTGCCCGTCAGGATGTAGGCAAGGACGTTCTGGGCGATCTTGTTACCTGCGGACTCCTTGTCGTTGAGTCTCGCCTTGGTCAGCTCGATATACCAGTCACAGAACACGTCCCAAGTGAAGTCGTAGATGGAAGCCAGTGCTACGCCAACCTCGTATTTATCCAATGCGGCGGTCACGCTTGCCGTCAGCTTGTTGAACTCGTGGAGGATCCACTTGTCTTCAGCCGCCAGCTCGTCTGCGGAGGGGAGCTTGATCTCGTCGATGGTCAGATTCATGCGGACGAATCGAGAGGCGTTCCACAGCTTGTTGGCAAAGTTTCTTGCCGCCTCGATCTTCTCGTCCGAGAAGCGCATATCGTTTCCGGGGGAGTTGCCCGTTGCCAGCGCATACCGCAAAGCATCCGCGCCGTACTTTTCGATGATCTCCAGAGGATCGATGCCGTTACCGAGGGACTTGGACATTTTCCGTCCCTGCGCGTCACGCACCAGACCGTGAATAAAGACGGTGGAGAAGGGCTCCTTGCCCATGTGCTCCAGACCCGAGAAGATCATGCGGGCAACCCAGAAGAAGATGATGTCGTAGCCCGTAACGAGAGCACTGGTGGGATAATACTTGGCAAGCTCCTCGGTCCGATCGGGCCAACCCATGGTAGAGAAGGGCCACAGAGCCGAGGAGAACCAAGTGTCAAGCACGTCGTTTTCCTGCTTGACCGTGCCGCCGCAGTCGGGGCAGACGGAGATGTCCTCCTTGGAAACGGTGATCTTGCCGCACTTGTCGCAGTAGAAGGCGGGAATGCGGTGACCCCACCAAAGCTGACGGGAAATACACCAGTCGTGGACGTTTTCCATCCAGTTCACGTAGGTCTTGCTGAAGCGCTCGGGTACGAACTTGACGGTGCCGTCACGGACGACCTCCAGAGCGGGCTTTGCCAGAGGCTCCATCTTGACGAACCACTGGTTGGAGGTCAGAGGCTCAACGGTGGTTCCGCAACGGTAGCAGGAGCCCACGTTGTGCTTGTGAGGAACGGTTTTGATTAGGTAGCCCTCTGCTTCCAGATCGGCGACCAACGCCTTGCGGCAGGCATAGCGATCCATGCCCTCATACTTGCCCGCATATGCGTTCATGGTAGCGTCGTCGTTCATGACCTTGATCTGCTCCAGTCCGTGTCTCTGACCCACAAGGAAGTCGTTGGGGTCGTGGGCAGGGGTGATCTTCACACAGCCCGTACCGAAGCCGATCTCCACGTATTCATCGGCAACTACGGGGATCTCGCGGTTGACGATGGGGAGGATCAAGGTCTTCCCGATCAGATGCTTGGTGGACTCATCCTCGGGGTTCACCGCAACGGCGGTATCACCGAACATAGTCTCGGGACGGGTGGTCGCAACCTCCACGTAGCCCTCCTCGCCCTTGATCGGGTATTTGATGTGCCAGAAATATCCGTCCTGCTCGGCGTACTCTACCTCCGCATCGGACAGAGCGGTGATGCAATGAGGGCACCAGTTGATGATGCGGTTGCCGCGGTAGATCAGACCCTTATCGTACAGGTTGACGAACACCTCGCGAACCGCGCGGGAGCAACCCTCGTCCATGGTGAAGCGCTCTCTCGACCAGTCGCAGGAGGCACCCAGCTTCTTGAGCTGGCTGATGATGCGATTACCGTACTGGTGCTTCCAGTCCCAGACTCTCTCCAAGAACTTGTCACGCCCCAGATCGTAACGGGTCAGACCCTCGTTGACACGAAGCTGCTCCTCCACCTTGATTTGCGTAGCGATACCCGCATGATCGGTTCCCGGAACCCACAGGGTGTTGAAGCCCTGCATTCTCTTATAGCGGACCAGAATGTCCTGCAGAGTCTCGTCCAGCGCGTGACCCATGTGAAGCTGACCCGTCACGTTGGGGGGCGGAATGACCACGGAAAAGGAAGGTGCGGGATTGTTGATGTCGGGCGTAAAATATCCCTTGTCGCACCAATTCTGATAGATGCGATCCTCAAAGTCCGAAGGGGAATAGACCTTCGGCAGTTCGTTGTAGGAATTCATGATTGACCTCCAAAAATAAAATGAAAATGAAATACAAAAAAGAAAAACCCCACCACCCATATCAGGGCGTGGAGCACGCGGTACCACCTGACTTTTCTTTTCTCGCGAAAAGAATCTCAAGGAATCCGAGGAAGGATTCGCACCGATAACGGCGGCAACCGTTACGGGCTCGGGAAGGGAACCTTCCTTGACCCATACCGCTCGGAGGCGACTTCCGCCAACCTCGGCACGGACTCACACCAACCGTCCGCTCTCTTTGCCCGAAAGCCTTGCGTACTACTCCCCGTCGTAGCGTTTTTGAAAGAAAAGTCCGAAGATCTCCATCTTCGGACTTTGGAGCTGGTAATCAGAATCGAACTGATGACCTCGTCATTACCAATGACGTGCTCTACCGACTGAGCCATACCAGCATCGCCACGCGACTTTGTTATTATACCAAAGGAATCGGATTTTGTCAAGGGGTTTTTCAATTTTTTTTAAAAATTTTTTATAATCTGTCAAAATCAAGATTTTTAAAAAAATTTATAAAAATCTTTCTTTTTTGTAACCTTTTTCCCGAAACGGCGACATAGTATATGAAGACGCAAAACAGCGCGTGATCAAGGAGGATAGGAATATGAAAAACAACGCGAAAAAAATCGTATCGTTGATGCTGGTACTGCTGGTGACGCTGGGGGCTCTGGCATCCTGCGGGAAAAGTGAATCGGATGCCGCGATGCAGGTGGAAACCATGGTGACGGACAGCACAAGCGGCTCGTCCAATTTCTCGCCCGCTACCAAGGAGGAGATCGGAGAGGCGGCAAAGGGTGACGGTGCCGAGGAGGGAACATACGATGTCAAGATCATTCGCACGGCAAAACTGAGCGCGGAAACCAAGGAGTTTGAAAAAGCCTTGGAGGAAGTGGAGGGAAGTGTGGCGACCTTGGGTGGATACGTAGAGTCCTCGGATATTCGTGGGCGCAATTATGCGGCACAAAACGGCAATTACGGTACTCGCCAAGCCATCTACACTCTGCGGATCCCCGCCGAGAAGCTGGATGAATTTCTGAATACGGCGGGAACGCTCCTGAACGTGACCTCCTCGGTGACCGCCGCTTCGGATATCAGTAATCAGTATTATGATATCGAAGCGCGCCTCGGCGTATTGGAGACCGAGAGGCAGGTACTGGAGGATATGCTGGCGAAGGCATCCAACGTGAGCAATATGATTACCGTGGAGGAGCGGCTGTATGACGTGATCTACGAGATCGAATCCTACAAAACCATGCTGAAGGTTTATGACGGCAAGGTGGCGTATTCCACGGTGACCTTGGAGCTTTATGAGGTTGCCGATCTAACGGTGATGCCTGCGGGCAACAGCTTTGGCGACCGATTCAAAAAAGCGGTCAGCGAGAGCTGGCAGAATTTTCTTGCGTTCTGCCGTGACGCGGTGATCTGGTTCATATACGCCCTGCCTACGTTGATCGTCTTGGCATTGGTTGGCGGCTCGGTCTGCGTTTTTATCACTTGGCGCAAAAAGAAGCGTCGGGCAAGAAAAGCGGCACAGACGGCAAAGAGCGAAAATAACGAATAAGAAACCATACAAGAGCGGCTATGCGATGCGTAGCCGCTTCGCTACCCGCAGGCGACGAAATTTCTTCTTATGGCGTAAAAGTGTGCCGATAACGGTATCAACAGACTAAACAAAAAACACGATGAAAAAATTTCATCGTGTTTTTTGTTTGATAGGTAATTTTGGGAGTAAAATTACTTAACCTCAACCTCAGCGCCGGCGTCCTCGAGGGTCTTCTTAACAGACTCAGCCTCATCCTTGGAAACGCCTTCCTTAACGGTCTTAGGAGCACCCTCAACCATTTCCTTTGCTTCCTTCAGACCCAGACCGGTGATCTCACGAACAGCCTTGATAACGTCCAGCTTCTTCGCGCCGAAGGACTTCAGAACAACGTCAAACTCGGTCTTCTCTTCTGCTGCGGGAGCTGCTGCGCCTGCTGCTGCAACTGCAACACCAACGGGAGCTGCTGCGGATACGCCGAACTCTTCCTCAACTGCCTTTACCAAGTCAGCCAGTTCAATGATGGTAAGAGACTTGATCTCTTCCAGAATGTTAGTAATCTTTTCAGATGCCATTTTGATTTTCCTCCTTAAATGGGAATTAATAAATTAGATTTGCGTGTTACGCATAGAGTTTTGAGGCAGGACTTAAGCCTGAGCCTCTTCTGCCGCCGCAGCTTCTTCTGCGGGAGCAGCTTCGCCGTCCTTGTCGACGATAGCCTGGAGAGCATAAGCAAGACCGTACAGAGGGGACTTGATGCTTCCGAGGAGCTTTGCGATGAGAACTTCCTTCGAAGGAATGTCAGCCAGCTGCAGAACGGTATTCTTGTCTACAACCGCGCCGTCAAGATAACCTGCGAGAATTTCGAAGGACTCGATCTTCTCCGCGTACTCCTTGAGAACTTTAGCAGGAGCAACCGCATTGTCGGAAGCGATGGCGATTGCGGTCATACCCGTCAGGTACTGCTTCATGTCACCGAGACCAACCTCGTCACAAGCTCTGCCTGTCAGAGAGTTCTTCATAACGGTGTAGGTAACACCTGCTTCACGAAGAGCCTTACGCATCTTTGTATCAGCATCTACGGTAATACCCTGATAGTTTACAACTACACCTGCAGGAGAATTCTTCAGCTTTTCGGCAAGCTCAGCAACGACTGCTTGCTTCTGTTCAAGAATGGATTTGCTAGGCACTTTGTTTCACCTCCCATGTGAAATTTTTGCAGGAAACAAAAAAACTTTCTTCCGACAGGCATAAGCCTACTGCGAAGAAAGATAAAAAATATTGAAGAAATATTCATTTTATCTGTCCTCGGCAGGGAAGCGTAAGCCTTTACTGAAACCTGCTGTCTTTGGATAACAGAGATATTATATCACAAAAAAAAGATTTGTCAATAGTTTTTTGAAATTTTTTTAAAAATTATTTATTCCTCGGAATCATTCCGCGCGAGAAGACGGTGAGCGAAGTCTACCAGCTTGTTCCGAAGCCAGTCGGGGGAGATAATGCGAATATCCGCGTCGGCGGACACGATAATGCCGAGAAACAGCTCTACGCTGGGAAACTCACAGCGATAGCGGTGGTGAGGCTCCTCCCCCACGATAAAGGAGCGGAGATTCATGACGGTCATGCGGTCGGTGATCTCCAATACGGCGGAGTAGGGCAGCTGCATCTGAATGACAGAGCGGGCGGCAGTCTGCTCGTTAAAGGCACGGATTCCGGATACGATCGCCTGATAGTCGGCATCGTTTTCCGACTCCACCATGAAGGGAAGCACGTAGCCCGCTGTATAGTAATAGCCCTTCTTTTGCGCGCAATACGCCAAGGGTGCCTCCAGCTCACTACGAAGAAATTCTACGTCTCTCTGAGCTTGCCGATGAGAAATATGAAACCGCTCGGACAGGTGCGCCGCATTGGGGTAGCAATTGGCGGATATTTTTTTGTGAAACCATTGAATACGGTCGTTGGCACTCATGACTGTTCCTCTTTATCGTCTTTCTCGTCCGTTTCTTCGTGCGCTTGGGTCGGCTGGGAGGGTGCTTCCTCGGAGGTCTGCTCCGCAGACTCGTCGGTTGCCTCCGCTGATTTCTCTTGAACTTCCTCGTCCACGGTCCCTTCCTCAACGGGAGCAAGGGTCATGCCCAGCAGACGTCCGCCGATATAAAGACAAAGCACGAGCAGAAGGTAGCGAGTAGAGATCGCATTGTCCAGAAGCCCCGCGTGATAGCCGATGATAGAGGGCAGAGAGCCCATTGCCGTCAGAAGCAGAGCGGAGGCGGCGGAAAACCGATAGAGGATCGGACGGGCATCCGATACCGTTGCCCGCAGCTCGCAGACCAAAAACAGCATCGTGCTAAGACACCCCAGCAAAAAGATAAGCTTGTCGGGGGCGTTCATCTGAACCAAGACGTTAAAATACGCGCTTGCCAACGCCGTAACGAGACGAAGGATAGCGCAAAGCCCCGTCACCACGGACAGCAAGGGCTTTTTTTGACCCGTGATGACCGTCAGAAAATAGAGTGCCGCTCCCTGACCGAACAGGATGACGAAAATCGATTGTCCTGTGATGATATCGTAAACGGACAGAAACAAAAAGCCAAGACCGCAAAGACCGCCGAGGAGCCGCGTGCCCAAAGAAAGGTTCGCTTGACAGCGAAGCTTGCTCCCACGGAAAAACCAAACGGAAAGAACCCCGAAGGCAAGCAGGGCGGCGATCGATAAAACGTTGGTCAGAATGGGCAAAGGCGCGCCCGACGTATAGTATCCGATCTGAGCGTCAAAGAAAAAGAACAGATTGACACAGCGCAGTGCCGTCAAGAGCACGGTCAGGATCAGCGCGCCGATGGCATACGGCAGAGCGGGGCGAAAAGTACGGTTCTGATGCTTCATGGTAAATCCTTTATCTTCATTTAATATGCTATCATTATATACCCGAAATTTGAACACCATGTAAACAAATGCGATTTCTTCAAAAATATCTTGACAAAACCTTATACAGATGATATCATATTCATATGAACAATTAATCATATGAATGTATATGAGAAACGAGAGGACAGTAGGGATGAGCAAAACAGAGAAGCACGGATGGCTGAAGGAAGGGGATCTGCATACTATGTGCGGATTTTTCAAGATCATGGGAGATCAGACGAGACTGCGGATCTTGGTGGAGCTGTTGGAGGGGAGCCTTTGCGTGATGCATATCAGCGAGCGGGTGGGGATGAGCCAGTCGGCAACCTCCCACCAGCTGGCGATCCTTCGAAAGGCGAATTTGGTTCGGGTCACCCGAAAGGGCAAAAGCGTGGTCTATTCCATTTCGGATGAGCACGTGCGACTGATGCTGGATATGGCGTTGCTTCACGTCAATGAAAGGGAGTGAGAACCATGGCAGAGAAGAAAAAACATTACAAAACGGTGGCGGAGGAGCACTGCCATTGCCACGAGCACAGCGAGCATGAGGAACACTGCCATTGCCATGAGCACAACGAGCAAGAGGAACGCTGCCATTGCCATGATCACGACCACGATCATGAGGACGGATGCGGGTGCGGGCACGATCACGATGCCCCCACAGGCGTAAAGGGCAGATGGATCCTGCGCTATGCCTTGGGCGCAATCCCCGTGATCTTGGGCTTTTTGCCCATCTTGCCCACGCCTCTGCGGATCATCGCCTCGGCGGTGGGATATTTGCTGTTTGGCTTTGCGGTATGGCGGGATATGCTCCGCGGCTTTGGAAAAAAGCGGATCTTTACCGAGTTTACCCTGATGTGTGTAGCATCCCTCGGCGCGTTTTTGATCGGGGAATATGCCGACGGCGCGGCGGTGATGTATTTGTATTCCTTAGGAGAAACCCTTTCCTCAAGTACCTACGCCAAGTCCAAGCGCAACCTCTCCGAGCTTCTGGAGATTACCCCCGAATCCGCCACGGTTCTGGTGGACGGGCGGGCGGAGCGAATGGCGCCCGACCGTGTGACGGTGGGGCAGACCATTCTGGTGGTAGCGGGGGAGCGGATTCCTTTGGACGGTGTCGTCCGCTCGGGAGGCGGGAGTGCCGATTCCTCCTCCGTAACAGGAGAATCCAAGCCTTTGGAGCTGTATGAGGGCGTGGCGTGTCCCTCGGGTGCGATCCTGAACGAGGGCTCGGTGGAGCTGACGGTGACGGCAACCTACGAAAATTCCGTGGTCGCCAAGCTGGCGGCGGCGGTGACGGAGGCTACGGCAAGAAAGTCCGCCGCGGAGAAGAAGATCACCCGCTTCGCTCGCGTGTTTACCCCCCTTGCCTTTGGGGTCGCCATAGGGATCGTTCTTCTCGGTTGGGGACTGACGGGGGATTTCTTGACGTGGCTTCATGCGGGACTGACGGTCTTGGTGGTGTCCTGCCCCTGTTCCTTGGTGCTGTCCGTGCCGCTGACCTACTTTGCGGGAATCGGAACGGGAGCGTCGAGCGGAATCATTTTCCGTGGCGGTGAGACCATGGATAGCCTGTGCCGTCTTTCTGCGATTGCCTTTGATAAAACGGGAACGCTGACCGAATCGGGATTGGGCTTTGACGGAGCGGAGCTGTACGGCGAGATGGGAGAGGAGGACTTTCTTTCCTTGTCTTATGCCGTGCTGACCCATAGCCCCCACGCGGCGGCGGTATCCTTCTGCCAAGCCTATGAGGGTGAGCTCCGCCATACGGTGACCGACGTGGAGATCCTCGGCGGTCGGGGCGTAGTCTGCCGCGTGGACGGAAAGCCTGCCTTCTTCGGAAACGGCGCACTGATGCGGGAGCGGGGAATCGAGACAGAGGACAGTCGCACCACGGCGATCTTCGGCGCGTGGGATGGCGTTCTTCTCGGACGTCTGCGGTTTTCCTCTCACCTGAAGAAAGAAAGTGCCGAGGCGGTGTCCGCCTTGCGAAAGAGCGGGGTCGGACGGATTGCCGTGCTCAGCGGAGACGGGGAAGAATCGGTGGCGACTGCTTGCCGAGAAGCGGGCATCGAGGAATATTATGCCGCACTGACCCCCGCCCGAAAAACCGAGATTTTTGATCGAATTTGCTACGAGGAAAAGGAAAAAAAGAAGGGAAGCACCGTGGCGTACTGCGGCGACGGACTGAACGATTCCGCGGTGATAGCGGGAGCGGACGTGGGGATCGCCATGGGCGGTTGCGGCTCTGCGCTGACTGTCAGCTCGGCGGACGTGGTGCTGATGGACGATAACCCCAAAAAGATAGCGACGGCGGTGCGCTTGTCCCGCCGTACCTCACGGATTGCGGGAGAGAATATCGTTCTGTCATTGGGAATCAAGATTGCGGTTCTGACCGTAGGCGTGCTCCTTTCCGCCATTACGGGAGAGGGAATTCCCATGGGGCTTGCTATCGTAGCGGACGTGGGAGCGGCGATCCTCGCCGTACTTAATGCCCTCCGCGCGGCGAAAAAATAAAAAAGACTGCTTCTTTCCGATGGGGAAGGAAGCAGGTTTTTATTTCAATAGGATGCCAAGATTATTCCATTGGATGCCGTCGGCGATCATTTGGATTGAAAAAGCCGGAGGAGCGTTTGAGCCAGTCGATAAACGAAGCCCGATTCGGGCGCCCAGACTACGATATCGCTATCCGTCAGAAACAGACGAAAGACGTAAACGCCAAGCATGGCGCCAGCGAAAACGTACAGAACCGCCCAAAACGCACGCTCCATTTTCCTGACCTTGAATAGGATCAGCAAAAACGCCGCAACGGGTAGAGCGAGCCATAGGGGATGATAAGCAAACGCCGCGGCGAAGTCCAAGCGCAAGGCATGGAGACAGGCACGGGTCATGCCGCATCCCGCACAGGAGATTCCTGTAAAAAATTGGATTGGACAACCCATTCCAACCGCAGACAATAACACGTAGGTGAACAGGACGATCCCTCCTACCGTCAGGGTTGTCTTATACTTGGCGCAAAACGCCGTCAAAGAGTGAATGGATTTGTCGGGAACTGTCTTTGCCATGATTTCCCTTTCTTTTTGGATGATTCTTTATATTTTAATTATATCATACCATCCTACGGCTGTCAAGAAAAACGCAAGAAGAGTGTTCTCTTTTTTGACAGACTGAGAGCCAACGCGAAAGTTTGCGTTGGCTCTTTTTTTACAGAGTAAGCATAGGAAGCTCCTCGCCCAGATTGACCACGGGAACGCCGCGCTTTTCCGCGTATCGCAATGCCCGATAGGCGCCTCCCGATTCCTTCTGCACGCAAGCGATCACCAGCTCGCTGTTTTCCACCATCCATTCGTTTCGCTTGGTGATGGCGGCTTTGAAGTGAGCGGTTCCCTCCGTGGGGATCACGATCTCGTCGTAATAGGCTTCGTAATATTCCAGATCCCGTACGGGATACGGAAGGGTAAGGATCAAGGCGTTATTGGAGCGATCCCCGATTTTTTGCGCCCGTTTGATTGCCGAGGCAACGATGACGTCGAAGTCTCCGTTCCGTCCCACGTAAAATTCCACGAATTCCTTGGTTCGAATCAGCTCTTTGACCATTTCTTGGATACGTCTGTCCAGCTCCTCGTCAAAAAGAAGGCGGCGATGCCCGAAAAAGGATACGCGACAGATTTCCATGATTTCCCTCCTAAAACAAAAAGTGCATCCCGCGAAGAGATGCACAAAAAATGTACCTCTCAAGGCCGCGACGCACTTTTTACCCACAACAAAGGTAAGAGAATACATTTTTATCAAATAATATTCCCCTTATTGTGGTTGTATTTACTTGTGCGTCGCATGTTAAGTACAACACTTATTTACCGAATTGTCAATATAAATGGAAAAGATCGTTGATTTGCAGCCGTTTATTTTGCGGTTGGCGTCCTCGACGGGGTTTGCGGGGTGTTTTTGTAGGGGACGGCGTCTCGACGGCAACGTGTCGCCGCTTCGCTACCCACAGGGGAAGGCTTTTTGAGTTCATATGCATATAAAAAGCGT
>JAFTPX010000027.1 GCA_017463065.1 Clostridia bacterium | reverse complement strand
GCCTGCACCCAATTGTCGACGGTGTTCCGTGCGATACTAAACCTTATACCACGATGGCGAGGTTCGGATTTTAGTCCGAATACTCCACCGGCAGGCAGTGCCTGCACCCCAGAGTCGGGTGGTGAACGCAATAAGCGAACGCATACCACACGAAGATATCGTTCGGATATGATCCATACTGCCAAACCAAAAAGAGGCTGTCTCAAATGCGAAAATGAGAGCATTTGAGACAGCCTCTTTTTATACGTATCGTTTTAAGCATCAAGCCCGATCGTCCGAGATCACCGCGTCGATAACTATGACTATGGCAAGCGCTAAAATTTCGTCCGCATAGTCATCTACGTCGATGGCATAGGCATCCCCAAAGGAGAACCAATCCTTGCTCACCCCGGCGATCAGATGTCCCGACAGATCGCGAATCTCAAATTCATGAGCGAAAAAGTCTCCCGAAACATGCCAACCAAGCCCTGCTACCTCATATTCCTGCCGAAAGAAGGAAAACCGTCGGACAACCTCCGCAACGTCCGCTCCGTCCCGACTGATACGGTATCGGGGCAAAAAAGAAAATGCCTCTTGATGAACGTATGCCAGCTCCTGTCCCGCAAGGTCAAGCAAATGGAGCTTCTTTCCAAAGCTGAACACCTCTCCCTCTACGAAATACCGTTCCCGTTCGGTCTCGTCGTAAATCGAGAAGCGGTCTCTCCAAGTAAATACGTGCTGTTGAATATAAAATCGCATGATCTTTCCGTCCTTGTTTTCGTTCTCTTATAAAATTCCCGTCAGGAAGATTTTCAAGCCAATCAAAATCAAGATGGTTCCGCCGAGAATCGACGCTTTATTGGAAAGCTTCGTGCCGAACCTCTTACCCAGCAGCAATCCGCCCGCGCAAAGAATAAAAGTCACCACGGCGATCAACAGGCAACAAACCAGCGCGCCCAAGCCGTCGTAGTCGGAAATCGTAAAGCCGACGGACAGCGCGTCGATGGAGGTTGCCATGCCCTGAACCATCAAGCCGAGAAAGCCCACTGTGGGAGCATTCTCCTCGGACTCCTCGTTCCGAATTCCCTCCAGCAGCATTTTCCCTCCGATAAAGGCAAGGAGGATCAAAGCGATCCAAGGAATATATTTTTCACAAGCCGTAAAATATTGCACGAAGGTATGCACGCAGAACCAGCCGATCATCGGCATGAAAAACTGGAAGAGCGCAAATACGCCCGCAATGGCGCAAAGCCGTCTTTTGCGCATCTTCGGCTCACGAAGCCCATTGGCGAGGGATACCGAAAAGGCATCCATGGCAAGACCCGCGCCCGTCAAAATACTCTGCAAAAAAAACATTAAGTCCCAAGTCATTGTTTCGTCCTCTTTTTTGAAAAAATCATCCCGTGTACGGGTGCGTACACGGGATGATTTTTTACATACAAGGACTCCGTGTAAGCAAACCGCCACACATGAGTCTCGCAATTTAAAACAAGCCAGGCAGATGCCAGTATGTTGACTTGTTACGCAATGCGCTTGCTACTCCCTCAAGGGTTGTATTATTATAGCACTTTCTGTCGAAGCTGTCAAGTGCTTTTTGCAATTTTTTCATTCAGCGTATCCTTCTTGCGTTTCTCGCTCGGAGGATCTTGTTACTGTGTCACAAACACCGTATCGATCATTGCGGAATCCACGTTCATCAACGCGCCGATCGCGTAATAGGTCTTCTTGTATTCGGGGTCTGCCTTTTCTTCCTCGGTGGCGTTTGCCCACTGATTATTCAACGCATCCATCAGCTCGACGGTCTCGCTTTCGTTGAGGTTTTTCTGGGTGTTTAACGGGTCAGCCACAGGGGTATCCGTCTCATCGGGATATACGGTCTCTACCAACGTCTTGGACATGACCTTGGAATCAAATACGTCTCCCACGTACTCCTCCGCGGAGGAATTCAGCACGCCACCCTCACCAAAGACCTTATCGGAAGACGAGGCACTTGCTTTCATGGCAAGGTTGGTCATATCCGCTACCGCCTTGGATTCCTTTTGATATTCCTCCTCGCTCATACCGGACGCCTTAGCATCTGCCAGATTGCCGAACATGGAGGACATCATATTCGCCGACGCTTCGGCGCTTCGCTCGGGCACGCCGTGATTGGTCATCACACTGGGTTTCGCCATGGTTTGAAGCACCGTGGCGGATTCGGAAGTCAGATCCTGTAGCAAGACGTCCATTTTTTCATTGATATTTTCGTTCTTCGAGGACATCTGAACAATCTCGATCGTGTTACCCAGGGTGCTCATCACCGAGACGTATCCGCCCTTCACGGAATTCCTTCCGATACTCTGTGCCACCTCGGTTGCCTCCAGCACGCTGAAGCCGATCTCGCCGTGAATCTTATTCGACTGCAGCATTCCCATCAGTAACAAATCAGTTTCTTCTTTTCCAATGGTCTTGGTCGCCGCCAAGGCATCCATCATAGCACCCATTTCCCGAATGGAATCGGCGGAACCGAAGCCGCTTCCCTGTACCTTATCCATCAAGCCAACCATCTTGGTCAACACGGTCGCAAGCGCCTTTGCCTCGACCTCCGCCTCTTCCGCCGTTACCACGGTGGAGTCGAAGTGGATCTGGTCCATCGAAACCAGCAGGCTGGCTTCCGCCATCGCTTCCCGAGAGGTCAGCGTAACGGTCTTGCCGTCCTTCAGCGAAAAGGGTGTATTCGCCAGAAGCGCCTTTACCCCGTCCACCTTGACGGGAACCTCCATGGTGGCAGTCTGGGCAACGAGGGCTGTCATGGAGTCCTCGGTAGCATCCAGCGCGTAATTGTCCAACAGCTCGGTGTACCCTGCCAGCAAAGCCCCCTCTACGTCATCCGCCGCTTTCGCGCGGTTGATCATATCCGCCGCGTCGCGGACAAAGTCATCGTATAAGCCGTCCTTGCTATCCAAAATAGCAAGCTTATTTCCCATCAGCTTCAAGCCGATTTCCGCCACGTCGCCTACCAAGGGTTTCGTCCTTTCATTGCTCAGAAGCGCTCGGATTGCTTCACCCGTTACCTTCTCATTGCCGATCAACGCCATTGGATTCTTAATCGAGCCAAGGGCATCCTCCTCCACCAAAATCGCCACCACGTCCAAAATCGTATCCACGTCGGTCTTGATGGTATTACAGTCGGAGGTAGCCAACAGGGAAAGAATGGAATTCATGATCTCCGACACTGCCCCGCCGCCGATGGCAGGCTTTTTGATTCCGTGGAAGCTCTCGCCCTTTTCCCATGAATCCGTTGCCGCGCCAAGTATCTCGGGGGCGATGGCGGGGATCAAGGAGCTTTCCGCAAAGGAATCGGAAATCCCGCGAACCGCCGTGGCGGCATCGGCTCTGGCAACGTCCTTGTTCTTCACCGCGCCTACCGCTTCTCCCACGGTTTCGATGAATGCCGTCTCGTCGGTCAGGCTCACCCGTTGGTTGCCTACCCGATAGGTCGTCAGACCCGTATAGAGCAGCTTGCCGCCCAGCAGATTGACCGTCTTGGCGGCGGGATTATTGACAGCGGCATCGGCAATGCCGTCTACGGTATCCATCGCCTCGGACTTGGCGGTAGCGGCAACCGTGCCCACCACGTCATCCGCCACCGTCAAAAATCCAAGAAAGGGACTCAGAAGGATCAGTGCCATCAGAAGTCCGCCCGCGGCTCCGCAGAGCATTCCCAAGGGATTCACGCCCGTCACACGGATCACGTGATGCTTATGAGGCTTTTTCTTCTTTTCTTTCTTCTTTTTCTTCTGTGGTTCGCTGTCGGATTCGGTCTCCTTCGCCACCGATTCCTCCGCGACAGACTCCTCTGTCACGGTCTCGTCAGCCACTGCTTCCGCCTCTGTCGGCACGCTCTTGGCGGTGACGATCTTCTTGACGATCGTTCTCGCGATCTTATACAGGATCGGTCTGATGATCATGAAGATGACGTAAAACAGCACGGGAGCCAGTACCATCGCGATCAGTGCCGCAATGGCATCCGCCAGTGCGGGAACCTCCTCCAGAAGGGATGCCCAGTCACCCAGCGCACCCGTCTTGACCAGCATCAGGTTGACCAGTCCGCCGATACCGCGGGCGGACAGCGTCGCCAACAGCAACGTCAGCGGTGCCGTCACGACCAGTGCCGCCACCTTGGCAACCGAGTAGCTCCACACGTACCTTCGTCCGATCAGCAAGCCAACGCCGACAAACAGCAGAACGATCAAAAGGATCGCCAACGCAAAAATCAATGAAACCATAATATCCTCCTTGGCGGGATCTCGAAGGATCCCTATTTATTGTCCAACTTACTTGATGGAATCGACAGAATCAAATTCGCTTTTCAGAATCGAGCAAATACCAATGGTGCGGTAGGCGCTTTTTACCAGCATCCCATCCCGTCGGTAGCCCTCAAAGGTCATGCCCAGCTTCTCCATCACGTGAAGAGATGCCTCGTTGCCCTTCATGAACTTTGCCTCGATCCGATGAAGCCCCAGCTCCTCGAAGCCAAAGCGAAGCACACGGCTCGCCGCCTCGGTTCCGTATCCCCGTCCGTGATAGTCGGGGCTGAGCACGTAGCCGATCTCGCCGCAATTGTGGGGAAAGTCGAATCGGGTAAATCCGCAGGTCCCGATCATACGACCGCTTTCCTTTTCCACCACCGCCCAGTCGTAAAACTCACCCAGCGAATACCGTCCCCGAATGTAGCGCAGATATTCGGCGGTGTAGCTTTGGGTCGGGTGGGGAGACCACAGAAGGTAGGTGGTAACGTCCTCTCTGGCGGCATAGTCAAACATATCCTCCGCATCCGAGACCCGCATCTGCCGCAAGAGCAGTCTTGGGGTTTCCAGCTTGGGCATATCGGAAAATATTTGACAGATCCGTTCCCGTTTCATCCCACGCCATCCTTTCTTTTTTACTCATTCCAAAACAATCTACCTTTATTTGTAATAAAGAACAATCGCTCATTATAATTATAATCAAACCCCATGAATTTTTCAATAGCTTTTGGAAAAATTAGTTGTTTTTTTGCGTATTTTTCCCCTTTCGGCAAAATTTTATTGTCGGTTTCGGTGTCCTTTTGCGCAAAATCGTTTGACAAGCCGCTTCAGTTGTGCTATAATAATATATGGAAAATTTTATGTACGAAACAGATGGGAGGGCGTATGACCAAGGACGAACGAGCGGCGCTGCTGGAGCAATCGGTGCTTCCGATCCTTTTGGGAAACGGCTTCGCCGCCCACTTGCTTGCGGTGAAAATCTATCTGCGATACGGAATCACCTCCTTCGTGTGCGGCTCTCGGAAAAAACCGCTGGACCGACTGAATCCCGCCTGCGGCTTTTACCGTCTCTTCCGTCAAACGGAGGATCGGCTTGCCGCGGAACAGCTGCTCGCTTTGGCGGATGGCTATGGAGACGTGCTGTTCGTTCTCGTTCCGACCGCCGAGGAGGACCGTCGGTTCATGGAAGCCTACGCCTCGGAGCTGGAAAGCAGATTTATTTTCTCCGACCCCCGCACCATCTTCGCAAAGCTCCCCTTCGCTTCCGCGTCAAGAGCTTGATTTTTGGCATATAGAAAGGCATTATCCATGAAATCCGATACCACCTTGGGCATTTTGGGCGGACTTGGACCGATGTCGGGCGTGTATTTCTGCGAAATGCTGACCCGGCATACCCGTGCCGAACGGGATTCCGAGCATCTGGATTTTTTGCTCTCCTCCCGCGCAAGCACTCCCGACCGAACCGATTTTATTTTGGGACGGTCTGACGAAAGTCCCGTACCCGCTATGATCGGTGAGGTACGAAAGCTGATCGGAGCGGGAGCGGATCTGATCGCGATCCCCTGCAATACCGCCCACTCCTTTTATGAAAGTATTCAATCCGCCTCCTCGGTCCCTGTGATCAATATTATCGAACAAACCGTGGCGTTTTGCCAAGCCGCAGGGCTTCGACGGATCGGCGTTCTTGCCACCAAGGGAACCGTTGCCTCGGGGGCTTACGCGGAGGTCTGCCGCAAGGCGGGACTGTCCTATCTGACTGCCTCCGACGAGGATCAGGCGATCGTTTCTTCCATCATTTACGACCAGATCAAGCAAGGACGGCCTGCCGATCGAGATGCGTTCCGCTCCGTGGCGGACCGTCTCCTCGATAGAGGCTGTGACAAGCTGATTCTCGGTTGCACCGAGCTCTCTCTGTTGAAAAAAACGGCGACCCTCGGAGACGAATTCATCGACTCGCTGGAGGTTCTCGCCTATGCTTCGATCCGTCTGTGCGGAAAGGAGCCCATCGGGTTTGACGACGCCTTGACACGATTCCAGCCCGTTCTTCCTCCCCTATAAAATCCAACGAACACGAAAGGAAAAAACCATGCTGTTACAGGAACTCATGCAAGCAATCCCCTATACCGAGCTCATCAACCGCTCGGGAATCGACCCCGCAAAAACCGAGATCCTCTCTTTGTGCTCGGATTCCAGAAAGGTCTTTTCCGATTCGATGTTCGTTTGTATCTCCGGCTCTCTCGCCGACGGTCACGATTATGCGTGGGCGGCGTATAACCGTATGTGCCGTGTCTTTGTGATCGAGCATCCCACCAAGCTTCCCGACGATGCCTTCGTAATCGTCACCGATAACACCCGCGTGGCGCTGGCTCAGCTTTCCGCCGCCTTCTTCGGCAATCCCTCCAAGGAAATGACCATCATCGGCGTGACGGGAACCAAAGGAAAGACTACCTCCTCCCTGATGATCTACAACGTGCTCAACGCAAACGGAATCCCCACGGGCTACATCGGCTCCAACGGCGTTTCCTTCCTTGACCACTCCTTCGGAACGGTCAATACTACTCCCGAGAGCTATGATCTGCATTATTATATGAGAAAAATGCTGAACGCGGGAGTCAAAACGCTGGTGATGGAGGTTTCCTCCCAAGCCCTGAAAATGGCGCGGGTTCACGGAATCCGCTTCCGACATTGCGTGTTTACCAATCTGTCTCCCGACCACATCGGAGAATACGAGCATCCCGACTTTGACGATTACAAGCGTTGCAAGCACTCTCTGTTCACCGATTACGGCGCGGAATACGTAGTTTACAACGCGGACGACGAGTACGCCGCGGAAATGATCGGCGGCAACCGCGGTCAGCACTGCGGCATCGGTCTGTCCGCGGACACGGATTTCCGCGCGGGAAGCATTACTTACTATCGTTCTCCCGGCTCCATCGGAGTCAGCTTTACCTGCCATCACGGCGAAAGCAGCTTCCCCGTATCCGTGGCGTTCCCCGGTGAATTCAGCGTTTACAACGCCTTGACCGCCATCGCCATCTGCACCAAGCTGGGGCTTTCGGTAGAACAGATCACCTCCACCCTGCGGGATATCCGCATCAAGGGTCGGTTTGAGACCTACGAGCTTCCCAACGGCGCTACGGCAGTCATCGACTACGCCCACAACGGAATCAGTCTGAAGGCGGCTCTGCAAGCCCTGCGCGCTTACGAGCCCAACCGTCTGATCTGCCTGTTCGGTTCGGTGGGCGGTAGAACCCGTATCCGCCGCGCGGAGCTGGGTCTGGTGGCATCCAGAGACGCGGATTTCTGTATTCTGACCTCGGACAACCCCGACAACGAAGCCCCCTCCGCCATCATCGGAGAGATCGCCACCTATTTTACCAACGGAACCTGTCCCTATATGGCGATTGCCGACCGCAAAAAAGCCATTGAATACGCCCTCTCCCATTCTCAAAAGGGCGACATTATTCTTCTGGCGGGCAAGGGTCACGAGTCCTACCAGATCATCTGCGGTGTCCGTGAGGAATTCAGCGAAGCGGTGATCATCGAAAAATATTGCAAGCAATTTCAGCCTACATAATTTCTATAGCTATAACACGCGGAAGGGGCTGCTTCATCGCATTCATCCATCATAAGCAGCTTGCGCGAAAACACGAAAAGCCAATGGCAAAGCACTTGATTGCCCTTGGCTTTTCTTTTCGTTTTGCGGAGCTTGACAAGCAATTTGAATGTTGCCCGAATTTGACTCAGCCCTTACGAATATTAACATCGTGGGCGAGCCGTCAGATCAACGACGTCACGATGGAGATCATCTCCCCCCCAAAAAAACAAAATAGGCGAAAATGGTGGCGAGTCATGCTCCCAGTCCTTTCACAATTGCAATGCAAAAAAGAGAACGGCGGCAAGGATCCGAAGCTACCTGCGGAGCGACGTTTTTTCTCCTCCAATCACGCTTTTTTCACGGATGTCAAAAAACCGTCAATTTGTTAACGAATTAACAAACAAATCGGAAAAGAGTATTGACATTTCAAGGATTATGGTGTATAATGTAGAATAAGATAATGCGTGATTTTTGATTTAACGTCAAATGATCCATTAAAGAACTGGAAAGTCAGGTGAACAAGATGAAATATAGCTATTATCCGGGCTGTACACTGAAAACCAAGGCAAAGGAGCTGGACCGTTACGGTCGCCTGTCCGCGGCAAAGCTTGGCGTGGAACTGGAAGAGATCGAAAACTGGCAGTGCTGCGGCGCCGTCTATCCTCAGGCAGAGGATGAGATCGCCACAAAGCTGTCTGCCGTACGCACACTGGATGCGGCAAAGCAGAAAGGGCAGGAGCTGGTTACTCTTTGCTCTGCTTGCCATCACGTGCTGAAGCGTGTTAACCACGACATGCGCGAAAACGAGTATATTCGCACGCGCGCAAACAATTACATGAAGCTGGATACGCCTTATGCGGGGGAGACCTCTGTGATCCACTATCTGGAGCTGCTTCGCGACCGCGTTGGCTTTGACAATCTCAAGCAAGCGGTGGTCAATCCGCTCAAGGGCGTCAAGATTGCGGCGTATTACGGGTGTCTGCTTCTCCGTCCCAGCGGTGTGATGGCATTTGACGACCCCGAAAATCCCACCGTCATCGAGGACTTTATCAAGGCAATCGGCGCAACGCCCGTAACGTATTCGCAACGGAACGAATGCTGCGGCGGCTATATTGCCATGGAGGACAAGGGCGCGGCGCAAAAGCGCGTAGACGTCATCCTTTCCTCCGCCAAGGACGCGGGTGCTGATCTGATCATCACCGCGTGCCCCCTGTGTATGTATAATCTTGACGCGAACGCCACGGAAGCACATCTTCCCGTGAAGTACTTTACCGAGCTTCTGGCTGACGCGTTGGGTGTAAAGGAGGAAGACTGATGAGCCTTACCAATAACGTCACCGTAGAAGATATCCTGCGCGTCAGCGGTGTGAACCCTTCCAAGTGTATGCAATGCGGCAAATGCTCGGGTGCTTGTCCGAGCTACGATCAGATGGAGTACCATCCTCATCAATTCGTTGCTCTGGTCCGAAAGGGACAGATCGATAAGCTGATGGCTTCGGATTCGATCTATCAATGTCTGTCCTGCTTTGCCTGTCTGGAACGATGCCCCCGCAACGTAGAGCCCGCAAAGCTCATCGAGGCGGTTCGCGTGGCGGTCATCCGTCAGCAGGGCATGAATCACATGACAGCAAACGATATCCCCGAGAAGCTGGATGAAAAGCTTCCTCAGCAAGCGATCGTCAGCGCAATGCGCAAGTACAGTAAATAGGAGAGAGAGCAATGCAAAAAATTGGCGTGTTTGTATGCTGGTGCGGAAGTAACATCGCCGCCACCGTTGACGTTAAGGCAGTTGCCGAAGCGGCAAAGAGTGAGCCCGGTGTCGTCTTCAGTACCGATTATCAGTATATGTGTTCCGAAAACGGACAGGCACTCATCCGCGACGCGATCAAGGAATACGGCTTGACGGGCGTGGTCGTCTGCTCCTGTTCCCCCCGTATGCACGAGGCGACCTTCCGCAAGACCGCAGTGTCCGCGGGACTCAACCCCTATATGGTTGAAATCGCGAATATCCGCGAGCAGTGCTCCTGGATCCACAAGGATATGGCAGAGGGCACCGAAAAGGCGATTATCCTCATGCGTGCCGCCATCGCGAAGGTGCATCTGAACGCTCCTCTGGTGGCGGGAACCAGCCCCGTTACCAAGCGTGCGCTGGTCATCGGCGGCGGTATCGCGGGAATCCAGACCGCGCTGGACATTGCCGACGCGGGCTTTGAGGTAGACATCGTGGAGAAGGCACCCACCATCGGTGGCCGTATGGCTCAGCTGGATAAAACCTTCCCTACTCTCGACTGCTCGGCTTGTATTCTGACCCCCAAGATGGTAGAAGCCGCTCAGAACGAAAAAATCAATATTCTCTCTTACTCGGAGCTGGATTCTCTGTCCGGCTTCGTGGGTAACTTCAAAGCAAAGATCCGCAAGAAGGCCCGTTTCATTGACGAAACCAAGTGTACGGGCTGCGGTATCTGTACCGAAAAATGCCCCTCCCGCAAGGGTCTGAACGAATTCAACATGGGTCTGAACACCCGTGGTGCCGTTTACATTCCCTTTGCGCAGGCAATCCCCAACGTCGCCGTCATCGACAGCGAGCAGTGCATTCATTTCCGCACGGGCAAGTGCGGTCTGTGCGTGAGAAACTGCTCCGCCGGTGCCATCAACTTCGAGCAAAAGGACGAGATCGTCGAGCGGCAATACGGTGCCATCGTCGTTGCCACGGGCTTCAAGCCCATTGACGCGACGGCGTTCAACGAATATGCGTACAACGATTCCCCTGACGTGGTCACCTCTTTGGAGTTTGAGCGCATCATGAACGCCGCGGGTCCTACGAAGGGCAAGCTGGTTCGTCCCTCGGACGGCAAGCACCCCCACGAGATCGTGTTCATTCAGTGCGTGGGATCCCGTTGCACCGAGGATGCCACCAAGGGTAAGCCCTACTGCTCCAAGATCTGCTGTATGTATACGGCAAAGCACGCAATGCTCGTTCGGGAAAAGTATCCCGATGTCAACGTACACGTCTTCTACATAGATGCCCGTACCCCCGGTAAGAATTTTGACGAGTTCTATCGCCGCGCGGTGGAGCAGTACGACGTGGATTATATCAAGGGAATGGTCGGAAAGGTCTCGGTCGAGCGGGATCACCTCCACGTTCAGGGAAGCGATCTGATCAACAACGAGCAGATCCATATCAACGCCGACATGGTGGTTCTCGCTACGGCGATCGAGCCCGATCCCACCGCTCGCGCGCTGGGCACGATGCTCACCGCAAGCATGGACACCAACGACTTTTTCACCGAGGCGCACCCCAAGCTCCGTCCCGTGGAAAGTCCCACGGCAGGCGTGTTCCTGTCAGGCGTGGCACAGGGTCCAAAGGACATTCCCGAAACGGTTGCGCAGGCAGGCGCGGCGGCTTCCAAGGTCATTGGTCTGCTTTGCAAGAACGAGCTGACCTGCAACCCCTGCGTGGCGCATGCCAACGAGGCGTTGTGTAACGGTTGCTCCCAGTGTGAGCGCGTATGTCCTTACGGTGCCATCACGTATGAGGACAGAGAGGTTCGCAGTCCCGAGTTCCGCGGTATCAAGCGGATCGCACTGGTTAACGGGGCAGTATGTCAGGGTTGCGGTGCGTGTACTGTTACCTGCCCGTCGGGCGCGATGGATCTGAAGGGCTTCTCGAATAGTCAAATCATGGCGGAGGTAGATGCAATATGTCGGTAAATCAAGAATGGACTCCCAATATCGTAGCGTTCTGCTGCAACTGGTGTAGCTACGCGGGCGCGGACCTTGCGGGTTCGGGACGAATGAACTATCCCGCAAACGTGAAGATCATCCGTATTCCCTGCTCCTGCCGTTTGAACCCCTTGTTCGTTCTCCGCGCGTTTCAGCGCGGCGCGGACGGCGTCATTCTGTGCGGATGCCATCCCGGCGACTGCCATTACTCTACGGGTAACTACTATGCCCGCAGACGGATGACCATGCTCTTCTCTATGTTGGATTATCTGGGAATCGAGCGCGGACGGACTCGCGTGGAATGGGTCTCTGCCGCGGAGGGAGCGAAATTTTCCGCCACGATGAATGACTTTGTAAAAACCATCACCGAGCTTGGCGAGAACAAGAAATTGGGGGATCTGCGATGCAAGAAATGATCATGGAACGGGTACATACCCTGATAAACGAAGGCGTTGGCTGTCGTGTGCTTGCCTGGGAAGAGGGCGAGTTCTTCTACGACCGTACACCCAAATTCTTTCATAAAGACAATCTAGACGGACTGAAATACGACTCCTTCTGCGGCGCGAACGTGAGCAAATATCTGATTGCGGAAATGCCCAAGGAAGGAAAGACGATCGTCCTGGTCAAGCCCTGTGATTCCTACAGTCTCAATCAGCTCTGCACCGAGCACCGCGTTAACCGTGAAAAGGTATACGCACTGGGCGTAGGCTGTCGGGGCAAGCTGGACGTGGAGAAGCTCCGCGCCATGGGCATCAAGGGAATCACCGCCATTGCCGAGGAGGGCGATACGCTGACAGTCAGCACCCTGTACGGTGAAAAAAAGGTTGCCCGCAAGGACGTGCTTCTTGACAAGTGCCTTTGCTGTAAGGGCAAGGAGCACAAGGGCGTGGACGAGGTCATCGGCGAGAGCGAGGAGACCTCGGTTGGCGACAAATTTGAAACGGTCGCAAAGCTGGAGGCAATGACTCCCGACGAGCGCTTCGAATTCTGGCGCGGTGAGCTGTCCAAGTGTATCCGCTGCAACGCATGCAGAAACGTATGCCCCGCTTGCAGCTGCGTCAAGTGTGTCTTTGACAACCCCAAATCGGGCGTTGACAACAAGGCGGCAGTGGATGATTTTGAGGAAAACATGTTCCACATCATCCGCGCGTATCACGTAGCGGGCCGTTGCACCGACTGCGGAGAATGCAGTCGTGTTTGTCCCCAGGGCATTCCGCTCCATCTGCTGAACCGCAAGATGATCAAGGACATCAACGAGCTTTACGGCGACTATCAGGCAGGCGACGAGATCGGACAGCGCCATCCGCTGACCAACTATACCCTGTCCGATAACGAGCCCAGTATTATCCATGAGCGAGGAGGTGCGCAATCGTGAAAAAGCTTCCATTGAGCGCATTGAATCTATTCTTCGGTGAAATCGCGAAAGAGCAAACGCTGATCGTTCCCGTAGAACAGGCGGGACAGGTAGATTTTGGCGTTTGGAACGAAAACGAAACGGTACGTCTGGACGTACTGAAAACCGTCAAGAGCGCAAAGGGCGTATTCTTCCCCCAGGTAGAGGACATGGTTCGCTTCCATATGCGGGGCAAGAACATCGAGATCAATCCCGCCGAGGTCATGAACGAGAATTTCGTGGTCTTTGGCGTACGCGCCTGCGACGCGAGAAGCTTTGATTTGTTGGATCGGGTGTTTCTTTCCGATCCCGTAGATCCCTTCTACGCAGCAAGACGTGCCCACGGCACCATCGTAACCCTTGCCTGCAACGAGCCCGAGGAGACCTGCTTCTGCTCCAATTTTGACATTGACGCGGCAGATCCCGCGGGGGACGTTTCGGCTTGGATCGTTGGCGAGGAGCTCTTCCTTCGCGCCAACACCGAGAAGGGTAAGGCATTGGTCGATGGCTTGGAGGACGGAGACGCGGCTCCCGTAGAGGAAGCGCGGAAGTCCATTCGCGCGATCACGAAACAGCTTCCCCTTGCCAACCTCAACCTGAAGGGCTTTGACGGGGATCATCTGATAGAAAAGTTCAACGACCCCGCATGGGCAGAGCTTTCCCGCGCTTGTCTGGGCTGTGGCACCTGCACCTTCGTGTGCCCGACCTGCCAGTGCTATGACGTGCGCGACTTTGACAGCGGAAACGGCATTCAGCGGTACCGCTGCTGGGACAGCTGTATGTTCTCCGACTTTACTCTGATGGCGCACGGTACCAACCGTCCCACACAGGTGGAGCGCTTCCGTCAGAGATTCATGCACAAGCTGGTCTATTTCCCGTCCAATAACGACGGGCTGTACTCCTGCGTGGGATGCGGACGGTGTCTGTCCAAGTGTCCGCAGGGACTTAATATCGTAAAAGTGATCAAAGCCTTGGGAGGTGAAAACTAATGCAAGATAATATTATCCCTATGCTGGGCGTTGTCACCGCGATCCGCACCGATACACCCGACATTAAAACCTTCCGTGTGGAAGCGGTTGGCGGAGGAAAATGCTTTGATCATATGCCGGGTCAGTGCGCCATGCTCTCGATCCCCGGTGTTGGCGAGGCAATGTTCTCCATTACCTCCTCTCCCACGGTGAAGGACTATCAGGAATTCTCCATCAAGAAGTGTGGTTGTGTGACCGAATGGCTTCACCAGATGGACGTGGATCAGCAGATCACCATCCGCGGTCCTTACGGCAAACCCTTCCCCGTCAACGACGAGCTTCTGGGAAAGGATCTGCTCTTTATCGCGGGCGGCGTCGGTCTTGCTCCGTTGCACTCGGTGATCAACTACGTGTTGGATAACCGTGAGAATTACGGCAAGGTTGACATCGTATACGGCTCCCGCTCGAAGGAGGATCTGTTGGATCTTCCCGAGATTCAGTCGAGCTGGATGGATCCCAAAAACAAAATGAACGTGCATTTGACCATCGACCGTCCGCAGGACAATTGGGACGGGCACGTGGCATTCGTTCCTACCTACGTCAAGGAGCTGGAGTTTACCCCCGACAGAACCGTTCTGGTCTGCGGTCCTCCGATCATGATCAAATTCGTGCTTCAGGCGCTGACCGAGCTCGGATTTGAAAAGACGCAGGTCTATACGACGATGGAGCTGCGTATGAAGTGCGGCGTCGGCAAATGCGGCCGTTGCAATATTGGAGACAAATACGTTTGCAAGGACGGTCCCGTCTTCCGCTTTGACGAGCTGGGCGAGCTTCCTGCTGAATATTGATGGAGATAACATTATGGAAAAAATGGTAAACGTTTTCCTGTACGGAAAAAAATATGAGGTACCCGCGGGGCTGACGATCATGGAGGCAATGGAATACGCGGGCTATAAGCTGGTTCGCGGCGTAGGCTGCAGAAACGGATTCTGCGGCGCCTGCGCTACGGTATATCGTATCAAGGGCGATCGGGAGCTGAAGGCTTGTCTGGCTTGCTCCACCACGGTTGAGGATAATATGTACGTGGCTACCCTTCCCTTCTTCCCTCTCGTAAAGGAAGGATACGATATCGAAAAAATTCGCCCCGACGAGCAGATCATGATGCAGCTGTATCCCGAGATCTACGCTTGCGTAGGCTGTAATGCCTGCACCAAGAGCTGTTCCCAGAGTCTGAACGTAATGCAGTACATCGCTCACGCGCAGCGCGGCGAATACGAAAAATGCGCCGAGCTGTCCTTCGACTGCGTCATGTGCGGCATTTGTTCTTCCCGTTGCCCCGCAGGCATCTCTCATCCTCAGGTGGCAATGCTTGCCCGTCGCTTGAACGGTAAGTACATATCCCCCGAATCCCTGCACCTCACCGAGCGTTGCAAGGAGATCGAGGACGGACTTTGCACCGAAGCCATTGAGGCACTGATGGCAAAGCCCATCGAAGAGATCAAAGAGCTCTATAACCACAGAGACATCGAGAAGTAAGGAGGGGGAACAATGATTTTCACTGAAGAAATGCTCCAATCCATGAAAAAGGTGGAAGCCGCGCGTGAAGCAAATATCACGTACGAGCCCCGCAGAATGACGGCGGAGGAAAAGGAAGCCCTCCTCGCAGAGTACCATCCCGACTATAAGAATGCGGGCTTCGCAACCATCAAGACCGGTCCCAACAAGGGCGAAAAGGCTCCCGTTGAGCTGGTTGAGGTATTGGAAGGTCGCAGCCGTGTTCTGGATCTGAACGTGGATCTGGATAAAATCGACTATGACGTAGACGTGTTGGTCATCGGCGGAGGCGGCGCAGGCTCTTCTGCCGCCATCGAGGCACACGCCGCAGGCGCAAATGTTCTGATCGCTACCAAGCTCCGCATCGGAGATGCCAACACCATGATGGCAGAGGGCGGAATTCAGGCAGCGGATAAGCCCAATGACTCCCCCGCGCAGCACTACATCGACGTGATGGGCGGCGGTCACTACGTCAACCGCCCCGAGCTGGTTCGCAAGCTGGTTATGGACGGCCCCAGCGCCATCCAGTGGCTCAATAAGCTCGGCGTAGAATTTGACAAAGACGAAAACGGCACGATGATCACCACCCACGGTGGCGGAACCTCTCGCAAGCGTATGCACGCCGCAGCCGACTACTCGGGTGCGGAGATCATGCGTACCCTTCGTGACGAGGTCCTCAACCGTCGCATTCCCGTTCTGGACTTTACCGCCGCAATCGAGTTGATCCTCGACGACGAGGGCAAGGCGGCAGGCGCGGTTCTGCAGAACATGGAAACGGGAGAGGTCATGGTTGCTCGCGCAAAATGCGTGATTCTGGCAACCGGTGGCGCGGGACGGATGCACTATCAGGGCTTCCCCACCTCCAACCACCACGGCGCAACCGCGGACGGTCTGGTGCTCGGATACCGTGCGGGTGCCAAGCTCCTCTATCAGGACACCCTCCAGTATCACCCCACGGGTGTTGCGTTCCCTCAGCAGATCTTCGGCGCGCTGGTAACCGAAAAGGTTCGTTCCATGGGCGCAAAGCTGGTCAACAGCGAGGGCGAGGTTTACGTCCATCCTCTGGAAACCCGTGACGTCAATGCGGCGGCAGTTATCCGTGAATGCTCCACCAACGGCAAGGGTGTTTCCACTCCCACAGGCGGCAAGGCAGTCTGGCTGGATACGCCTATGATCGATATGATCCACGGCAAGGGAACCTTGGAAAAGCGTCTGCCCGCTATGCTCCGTATGTATCTGAAATTTGGCATTGATATGCGTGAAACTCCGATTCTGATCTATCCTACTCTCCACTACCAGAACGGTGGTCTGGAGATCGGCGCGAACGGCATGACCTGCGTAGAAAACCTCTACGTGGCAGGCGAAGCGGTTGGCGGCATCCACGGACGGAACCGTCTGATGGGTAACAGCCTTCTGGATATCATCGTCTTTGGCCGTCACGCCGGACAGCAGACGGGCGCGAAATTTAAGGATGTCAAGGTTGGCAAGCTGAGCTTGGCTCACGTAGAAAAGTATGCGCAGGAGCTCAAGAACGCAAACATCGAAAGCAACGTTCCGTCTCCCAAGCTCTTCCCTGACTATACCAGAAAATTATAATTGGGAGGCAACCATGAGAGAAATTGAAGTAAGCAAAATCACAGACGTAGTGGAGAAGCTGTGTATTGACGCAAACAATCACCTGCCCTGCGATGTCAAGCAGGCAATCGAGCGTTGCCGCGCCTGCGAGGACGGCGAGATCGCTTGCGGCATTCTTGACAACATCATCGAGAACTACAATATCGCGGACAAGGAAAACGTACCCATCTGTCAGGATACGGGTATGGCTTGCGTCTTTTTGGAGATCGGTCAGGACGTTCACTTTGTGGGCGGCGATCTGTCTGATGCCATCAACGAAGGCGTACGCCGCGGATACGACAAGGGCTATCTGCGGAAATCCGTCGTAAAGGATCCCGTTCGCCGCGGCAACACGGGGGACAACACTCCCGCTATGATCTACACCGAGATTGTTCCCGGTGAAAACGTAAAAATCACGATCGGACCCAAGGGCTTTGGTAGTGAGAACATGAGCGCGATTCGTATGTTCAAGCCCTCCGCAGGTCTACAGGGCATCAAGGACTTCATCATTGAAACCGTTGAGGCGGCAGGTCCTAACCCCTGTCCTCCCATCGTCATCGGCGTGGGCATCGGCGGAACCTTTGACAAGGCGGCTCTGCTTGCGAAAAAAGCGATCATGCGTCCTCTGGACACCCACCATCCCGATCCTTACTACGCAGACCTTGAGGTTGAAATGCTGGAAAAGGTGAATGCGCTGGGAATCGGCCCTCAGGGCTTTGGCGGGAACACCACCGCAATCGGTCTGAACATTGAGACCATGCCCACCCATATTGCGGGTATGCCCTGTGCCATCAACATCAACTGCCACGTTACTCGTCATAAAACGGAGGTAATCTGACATGGAAAAACGCATTACGTTACCCCTAACAGAAGAACTTGCAAAAACACTGAAGGCAGGTGATTCCGTTTTACTGACGGGTGTCATTTACACCTCTCGCGACGCGGGACATAAGAGAATGTGCGAAACGCTGGCAAGAGGCGAGGAGCTTCCCTTTGATCCCAAGGACGCTACGATCTACTATGTCGGACCGACCCCCGCGAAGCCCGGTCAGGTGATCGGATCCGCAGGTCCTACCACCAGCGGTCGTATGGACGCATATGCGCCTACCATGATGAGCGTTGGCGCAAGAGGAATGATCGGAAAGGGTGCTCGTCTGCCAGAGGTCATTGATGCCATGAAGAAATACAACGGCGTATACTTCGGCGCAATCGGCGGCGCGGGTGCGCTGTTGGCAAAACAGATCAAGCGCTGTGAGATGATCGCTTATGAGGATCTGGGTGCCGAAGCACTCCGCAAGCTCTACGTAGAGGATATGCCTCTGGTCGTTATCATCGACAGCGAGGGCAACAACCTTTACGAAACGGGAAGAGCGGATTACTTAAAAAACAAGAAAAACTGATTCTTCTGAAATAAAATAACAAAACGAGGACGGAGAAAATTTCTCCGTCCTCGTTTTTATAAAAGCTTGTCAAATTGGTGGCACGCCATTGAAAACGGGAAGCGCACGCCACAAATGGATGCTCAATATAAGGGATACTTTTTACAGATTGCGGCAACCTCAGCGCGAACCTGCTCGGCGGTATTGTCAAAGTCCTTGGCAACCATACCGAACAGACGGGCAATGGTCTTCATTTCCTCGGTTCCCAGACCTCTGGAGGTAACAGCGGGGGTACCCACGCGGACACCCGAGGTCACGAAAGGCTTTTCGGGGTCGTTGGGAATAGCGTTTTTATTCACGGTAATATGCACTGCGTCCAGTCTCGCCTCAAATTCCTTACCCGTGATCTTCATGGGTCGCAAGTCAACCAGCATCAAATGGTTATCAGTTCCGCCCGAAACCAGATCAAAGCCCTCGGCGAGAAGTCCCTCGGCAAGGGTTCTCGCGTTTTCCACGATCCGGTGCTGATATGCTTTGAATTCGGAAGTCAACGCCTCGCCGAAGCAAACCGCCTTGGCGGCGATGGTGTGCATGAGGGGCCCGCCCTGGGTACCGGGGAAGATCGCCTTATTGATTTTCTTCGCCAGCTCCTCGTCGTTTGTCAGAATCAGACCGCCGCGAGGACCGCGGAGGGTCTTATGGGTGGTGGTGGTCACGATATCCGCAAAGGGTACTGGCGAGGGATGCTCGCCTGCGGCAACCAGACCCGCGATATGCGCCATATCCACCATAAAGTACGCACCAACCTCATGGGCAATTGCCGCCATCTTTTCGAAGTCAATGGTTCTGGGGTAAGCGGATGCGCCTGCAACGATCAGCTTCGGCTTGTGCTCCTTTGCCAATCTCTCGTAGGCTTCCATATCGATATATTCGGTCACGGGATCCAGCTCGTAAGGCACGAAATTATAGTACATTCCCGAAATATTCACGGGACTTCCGTGAGTCAGATGTCCGCCGTGAGCAAGGCTCATACCCATCACGGTGTCACCGGGCTGAAGCAGGGCAAAATAAACCGCCGTATTCGCCTGCGCGCCGCTATGAGGCTGTACGTTGGCAAACTTGGCACCGAACAGCTCCTTGGCGCGTTCGATGGCAATGGTCTCGGCAACGTCCACGCAGGAACAGCCGCCGTAGTATCGCTTACCGGGATAGCCCTCGGCATATTTATTGGTCAGCACCGAGCCCATGGCGCACATCACCGCCTCGGACACCACGTTCTCCGACGCGATCAGCTCCAAGCCGTCCTGCTGACGGTTATACTCCGCCGCGATCGCCTCGGCGATCTCCTTATCGGTGTTTCCCACCGTCGCAATCATTTTTTCGATCATTGTACTCATTTTGTTCCTCCGTTTTTTTCATCTGTATGATAGATAATAGATACCATATATTATAAAGGATACGCCGCAAAAATACAAGGGGATTTTCAAAGAATTTAAACTTTCGTAAATTTTTTCAAAGTTTTTACAAATTTTGCGGAATATCATTGACAAACCGCCAAAAAAAGTGGTATAATAAAGTATAAGGCATTTTTTAGATATATCAATGAAATTATGATCGGAGGACGTTGGATGGAAATTGCAATTATAGCACACGACTTAAAAAAAGAGCTGATGGCTCAGTTTTGTATCGCGTACTGCGGAATTCTCAGCAAGCATAAGCTTTGCGCCACCGCCATTACCGCCAAATATATCTCCGAGGCTACGGGATTGCATATCGACCGTTTGATGTCAGGCAGTCAAGGCGGCGAGGAACAAATCACTTCTCGCATCGCATACAATGAGATCGACGTACTTCTGTACTTCCGCGACACCCGCCCCACAGCCCGTGTCAATCCCGCGGATCTGGAGCTGTTGCGCGTATGCGATCAATACAACATACCCGTTGCCACTAACATAGCCACCGCCGAGGTCATCATTACGGCACTGGAGCGGGGAGACTTAGATTGGCGCGAGATTGTCAATCCCCATTCCACCTACAATCAGTCCAAGAAAAAGTAAACGGTCTCTCCGACGGAGCACCGTAAAAAAACACGTCCCACGGAAGATCCCGTCCCAGAGAGAGGGTCCCTGCTCGGCAGTGGCTGAAAGACCCTTACGAGGAAGCCGCGCGGATACCGCTTTTTACGCCGACGGAGTCAATGGAATCCAGCTTTGAGTGAAAAGTTCGGGTGGAACCGTGCAAAATCGTACTTTTGCACCCCGAGCGACGAAAGTCGCTTGGGGTGTTTTTGTTT
>JAFTPX010000066.1 GCA_017463065.1 Clostridia bacterium | reverse complement strand
GGACTTGATCCTGTTGTGCGTGACGAAGTGGTGGATATGTTCTACGATTTTACAAGGGATGAAAACCACTCTATCCTTATTTCCTCGCACATCGTCAGCGATCTTGAAAAGCTCTGCGACTACGTGGCGTTTTTGCATAAGGGAAAGCTCTTGCTCTGTGAGGAAAAGGATGTACTTTTATCCGAATATGGTATCATTCATTGTACGGTAGAACAGCTTTCGGAGCTTGACGAGGAAGTAATAAAATACAGAAAAGAAACGCCCTATGGTGCTGAGGTCATTGTGCCACGAAAAGATGCGCCCAACGGCTTCAAGTTAAGCCCAATAAGCATTGAGGAACTATTCGTATTTATGGTAAAGGAGGCGAAATGATATGAAAGGGCTGTTATTAAAAGATTGGTATATGATGAAAAAATATTGTAGATATTATCTTTTCGTCAGTATCGGATTTATCATTCTTTCTATGATGAGCAGTGGAAATATGTTCTTCATTTTCTATCCTTGTTTGCTTGCCGGTATGATTCCTGTCAACCTCCTTGGATATGATGAGCGCAGTCGATGGACGGAGTATGTCGGCACTTTACCATATACCAAAACGCAAATCGTATCCGCAAAGTATCTGATTGGCTTGTTCACGCAAATTGCTATGCTGACGGTAATTTGCATCACGCAGGGCGTGAAAATGAGTATCGAAGGTAATTTCATTTTGAAAGAGTTTTTGCTACTTATGATGCTCTTGCTAATAATGGCAAGCGTGGCTTCTTCGTTGACTCTTCCGTTTGTTTTCAAATACGGTGTAGAAAAAGGTCGTGGTGCATACTACGTGATGATAGGCGTGGTGTGTGCAGGAAGCATTATCGCAACTACGATCTTTAAGGAAGGTCTGCGAAATGAAATTCACTTGAACGGCATTTTACCTATTGCCTGTCTTGTAGGTATCGGAATATATGTACTTTCTTGGTATCTGTCCGTTGTGTTTTATAAAAAACGAGAACAATAAATAGAGTGATTACAAAAACAGTACAGCCCTCGTTCCGATTGAACGAGGGCTCAGATCACTGACAAAATCGGTAAAATGTGTTATACTCATAATGTTAATCGAGAGGGATATTGCACCGAAATTCTTTGATATTCTCGCTGTTTTGAAGAATGTCGGCATAGGCGTATTGAATAGCATCAAACGTTCTGCACACTCCTTGACATTTGCTTAAATTTCGTTTCTCGCATCGTCCTTTGTAATTTTTGTTTCTCATTCTTGCACCTTCCTTTTTTCTTTTTTATGTGATAAAATAATCCCCAAAAGTTTCCCAAAAACATTTGTAATTTTTCCAAAAACGAAAATGGGAGATGGATTTTCCCAAAAAGCAAATGAAATTCAAGCATTTTGGGGTGAAATATCATCCCAAAAACATATTTTGGGGAATATACTATGTTTTTGACAAACCTTTCTATCGTCATCGGGGCAAAGTTTTTTATCCACAGCGAATGAAGATAAAATCGTCATTTTATTCACACTTTTGCCCGAAAATCAAGATTTTACAGCACTTTTTGAGTAAAAAAAGACCTCAAAGGAAAACTCCTTCAAGGTCTGATTTGGTTATTCAATTTTGCCTTTTGTGGTTAATGGGTTATGCCCAAAAACAATTGTCATTATTCCCACTCAATCGTTCCAACAGGCTTGGGCGTCAGGTCGTAAAGAACACGATTGATTCCGTCTACCTCTTTGGTGATACGGTCGGTAATTTGGCGCAGAAGCGCGTAAGGAATCTCCTCAACGGTTGCGCTCATGGCATCGGTGGTATTGACCGCGCGGATAATGGCGGGCCATCCCTCGTAACGGCTCTCGTCCTTCACACCAACGCTCTTAATGTCGGGAATGACCACGAAATACTGCCACACCTTCCCCGCAAGACCGTTCTTATCAAATTCTTCGCGCAAGATGGCGTCTGCCTCGCGAAGTGCGTGGAGACGGTCACGGGTGATGGCACCCAAGCAACGAACGCCCAATCCGGGACCTGGGAACGGCTGACGGTAAACCATAGCGTGAGGCAAACCGAGTGCCTCCCCAACCACACGTACCTCGTCCTTAAAGAGCAGCTTCAGAGGCTCCACCAACTCAAACTGGAGATCCTCGGGAAGTCCGCCCACGTTATGATGGGACTTGACTGCCTTTTTTCCCTCTGCCTGCTTGATGCTTTCCAGAATATCGGGATAAATAGTTCCCTGCGCGAGGAAGGAAACACCCTCCAGCTTCCGCGCCTCATCCGCAAATACGTTGATAAACTCCTTACCGATAATCTTTCTCTTGCTCTCGGGATCAGAAACACCCGCCAGAAGATTCAGAAAACGGTCGGTCGCGTCCACGTAGATCAGGTTTGCGTCCAACTGATTGCGGAACAGCTCCACCACGTTTTCCGACTCGTTTTTACGCATCAGTCCATGGTTCACGTGCACGCAAACCAACTGCTTGCCGATGGCTTTGATCAGTAATGCCGCAACCACCGAAGAGTCAACGCCTCCCGACAGAGCCAGCAATACCTTTTTGTTTCCTACCTGACCGCGAATTTCCTCAATCTGCTCGGCGATAAACGCATTTGCCAGAGCCATATTGGTGATTCGCTCCATAGATTCGGGGCGCTTGTTGTTCTCCATAACCACTATCCTCCTGATTTTTTAACAAAACAATCGCAATGTCAATTCTATTTTACACCAAATATTTTATCACAATCCGCGAAAAACGGCAAGAGTTTTTTTTACATCCGAAAAAATTTTTTATAATTTTTCCGTATTCGACAAAACAAAGACACTTGATTTGCCGTAAAATGTAAAAAATTCCGATTCTATCCGTCTATTTATGGTAGCGGGTTCCCCTGATAATGTTGAAGCCACGATAGACCGTCTCCAGCAAAAGCACCCGCATCAGCTGATGGGGGAAGGTAAGCTTGGATACCGACAGTCTCATCTGGCAGGAATTCTTGACCGAATCGGCAAGCCCAAAGGAGCTTCCGATGATCAGACACACCTCGCCGTGAGTTTCTCCGATCTGCTCCAGCCGTTGAGCCAATTCTTCGGAGGTCAACTGCCTGCCTTCCACGCAAAGAGCGATACGGTAAGCCTTCGGCGGGATCTGCGCCAGAATCTTTGCCGCCTCCCGCTCCAGAGCTTGACGGATCTCCCCGTCACTTGGATTTTCCGAGAGCCGTTCCTCCTTCAGCTGAACGATTTCCAATCGACAAAAGGCACCCAATCTTTTTTCATATTCCGCCGCCGCGTCACGCCAATAGGCTTCCTTCAGCGTACCGAGGGTTATCAGCTTTACACCGATCATATACTCTTCTCCTTTCCCCTCTCCGCCCTACAACAGCTCTGTAGGGCAGTCGGGCGCGGCTACCCTGATCAAAATGTCGGGATCGGAAATTGCGCACTCCGCCTCCTCCAAAGCCAGGGTAGGCTCATTGTTTTCCTCACTCAGATGCGCCAACAGAAAAGCTTTCGTACCTCCCTGCGCCAGCTCGGCGGCAAACGCCGCGCTGTCCGCGTTGGACAGATGTCCTCGATTGGAGCGAATTCTCTTTTTCAGATCATAGGGATAGGGTCCCTTCATCAGCATATCCACGTCATGATTGGACTCCAGCACCACCGCCTCGCATCCGCACAGTCCTTGCCGAATCCGATCAGACACGTATCCAATATCGGTTGCCACGCCAAAGGCACGGATTTCCTCTCCGTCCGCAAACTCGATCCGATATCCTACGCTCATACGGCTGTCGTGAGGGGTGCGGAAGGATCGGACGGTCACCTCTCCCACCGTCACCTCGTATTCCACATCGTGACGAATGAGATTGTTGTGAACCGCGCTATCGGGGTACCGATCAAACACCGCCGCGGACACGTCGGTCATATGAATGGGGATGGACAGCTTTTTGGAGAGAACCTCCAGTGCCGATACGTGATCATGATGATCGTGGGTAATAAAAATAGCGTCGATCCCGCAAAGATCCGTTCCGATCTCCGCCAAGGAACGACAAAGCGTTCGGGTACTCTTCCCCGCATCGATCAGGATGGCGGTATTCGCCACCCTGATATAGACGGAATTACCTCCCGAACCTGAATACAACGTTACGATTCTGCAATCTTTCATGTTTCTAACCCGTCTTATTTCGTCAACAGATTCGTAAAGAAAGGAAGCACAAAAAGCTCTAAAATGTCCATCGCAAAGGTGAAAAAGAATGCGAAAATCGGAATCAAAAGCCAACGCGATCGTTCCTGCCGCCGTTTCCCGTTCTCCACAAACTCGGTCTTTTCCTCCGCGCTCCATTCCGCTGGCAGCATATCCACGGTAATTCCCTTACGGGACATTCCGCGGTTATAGATGACGTACGCCAAAAGAAATCCTGTTCCTAGAATCATATAGACCGCCATCACGATCTCAAAATGGGGAAAGCCCATCAAAAAACGATATACGGCAAACACCGTCATGGTGACGATGATCAGAAAGATCAGTCGGGTCATCGCCTGTTTGCTTGGCTTCTGTCCGCCCTTCGTTTCGCTTGCGTTCTGATTGTACTTCATGCTACTCTCCATGCGCCAATCAGGAAATTCTGACCGCGCCCTCGGGACGGATACGAAGAACAATACACTTGCCCTCGCCAAAAACCGAATCCAGCCCTCCTACCGCGATATGTGCTTTCAATTGCTTTGTATTCATTCTATGTACCTCCGAACATTCAGGGTTCTTGTTCCTATTATAACATTTCTATCAAACAACCGCAAGAGCTTTTTTGAATTTATTTACATTTTTCTTATACGTTTCACTTGAAAAACGCAAAAAAATATACTATAATAAAAGCAATCGGATAACATCCGACAGCACATCCTGAAAAAAGGAGAATTCCGTGAGCGATTTCAAACGATTTACCAATTTCTGCGCAGGCTTTGCCGCCTTTTCCGCGTGGATTTACTTTTTTATTCAATTCATGGCGTACAAGCCGTCGACGGACGTTTCCCTTGTGGAAAAGCTAAAGCTGTTTACGAGCGGGGATTCCCTTCGCAACTATTCCATGTATCTGACCTTGGGACTTTGCTTCGCCCTGTCCTTCGCCCTCTCCCTGCTCTTCCGCAGACTGCCTGCCGTCTCCTTTCTCTTTTCCCTCCTCCCCATGCTGTTTACCGTCCATCAGCTCGTTTCCAATCAGCTGTACGAGTATCCCATGATGTACGTTACCTTAGGTGCGTTACACGTGGCGGGAGGACTTGCGGACTGCGTCAGTCAGGACCGAACCCATCTGAAGCATCAAAGCGCCCTTGCCGCCTTTTTTTCCACGCTGGTAGCGGCAGGTGTTCCCCTCTACGTTCTTCAAACGATTCGCAAGATGACTGCTCTTACGGAAACAACGGATCTGAATTACTTTGAAAAGGTGATTTTTTACTCTATGCCCAAGGATGCCGACACCTCGATTTTCATTAAAATTGCGATCCTGTACGGCATTGTCACATTGCTCGTTCTGTTGCTCCGAGAGGTCTATTTCCTGAGCGCCATTGTCTCGCTGCTCTCCTTCGGATACACGCTGTATCTTTGGCACGCAAAGCTAATTCCCGTCCACGGCGCATTGGTCATCACCGCCGCCACGATCTGCACGCTGACACAGATCACCCTCATGCTCTCCTGCAAGCCTCGCCAAAGAAAGCCCCCCATTGAAGAATAAAAAAAGAACAGATTCTCGCAAAAGAATCTGTTCTTTTATCATTTGATCGAATAGCTCTTTTTTATGAAAGTCTGATGAATACGAGCTCCGGCTCATTGAATATCCTTGGTATCTTCCTAGATTTTTTCAAGCCCGTGCTGATCACAAAGCGATCCTCCACCACTCCAGCGGTATATTTGGGGAAGATCCCCTGACCCGGGGCAAATACTCCTCGCCCGAAGAACCGCCATTGCCCGCCGTGAGCGTGACCGCTAACAATCAGATTCAGGGGCAATTCCTTCAGATAAGGCTCATAATATTCGGGGTGATGGCAAAGGAGAACACGGGGAGCGTCCACACGACAAAATTCCTCCAACCAGTCAAGGCGTGGCTTTCGCCCCTCGTTGATCAGTCCCGAGCAAAGTCCGCCAAAGGCGATCCCGTCCTTCAGGACGAAGGAATCCTCCAAAAAGACCGTTCCCGTTTGCGCAATCGCCGCCAAGTCACGAGAATCGTAATCCCGTTTCTTTACGGCGATCCGCCACGTAGGACTCCAAGAGCGAACGCCCCCGTCCTCATGATTTCCCGTGGAATAAAAAGTAGGTGCCAGAGCCGCCGCCCCCTCCAGAAGGGTCAGGGCGTTGCGATGATGCGCATTCTCCGTTCCGTCCAACCGCTCGAAAATATCCCCCGGCATGAGAATATAGTCGGGGTGTTCCTCTCGGAGTACCCGTAATACGGGCTCTGGATCGCCGCCGTGCAGATCGGAGACCAACGCAAAGCAAAGAGGCTTGAGAAACCGTCCCCTTGGCAACGTGTATTCGGTTTTTTTCATGTTCCGCTCACCTCTGTGCCAACCGACGTGCTCACGTTTTCATGACGTCGGATTTCCTTTCTTTGGATGTTACTTTTATTGTACCGCAAAACGCTACCGTTGTCAAGCCATCCAAAAGAAAAAGGCTATCGCGTCAATCCTTGCGACAGCCTTTGGAAAATGGTATCGTTCCTACTTTTCCCTATTATTTTCTTTTGTCTCTTCCTTGTTAATTCTTTTTGATCTTCTGTTTCCGAACGTCTGTACCCGTAAAGATCATCGGACGGTATTCGCCCAACAGACGGCTGGTGATCCGCTCACTGTACCGCGCCTCCAACTCCTTGGGAGACAGATTGGTATTGATAAAGGTACAGCGGCGATTGTTGATGCGATGATTGATCACGTCGTACAAGCAAGACAAGGTAAACTGATTGGTCACCTCGGTGCCCAGATCGTCGATCATCAAAAGCTCCGCCTCAAAATAGCGAGAAGGATCCTGCTTCCCTTCCGTTCCGTGACCGAACCGCTTGACTTCAAAATCCGCAAGCATTCCCACCGCCGTTACGTAAAGCACGTCAAAGCCACGGTCGATCACAGTTTTCGCTACCGCCGTAGACAAATGGGTCTTGCCCAGCCCCGTTCCGCCAATCAACAGATAGTTCTGATATGTATCCTGCGTAAAATGCTCGGCAAACTGCCGCAACACAGAAACCGTCCGTTGCATAGCTTCATATCCACGGGGATCTCCCGAGCGATAATAGTCCAAGGAAAAATTGTCAAAGGACTGGGTACGGATCAAGGCACCGAGCCCCGAGGACTCATAGCCCGCACGAACCAACGCCCGCCTCATACAGTCGCACATTTTCGTATCCACGTATCCCGTGTCACCGCATGTTTCACATTCATATCGAATATCCGAATAGTCCTCGGGATATCCGTTCGCCCGAAGCAGCTCCCTCCGTCTGACTTGCAGTGCCTCATTCCGCAAACGGAGCGAGGCAATCTTCGCTTCCGTATTCGCACCGCCCTTGGTAATCACCGCCATAATATCCATTCCCGTTCCCGAAAGAAGCCGATCGATCTCCCATACCTCGGGAATTTTTGCGTGAAGCTCCGACCGACGAGCCATAGCGGCTTCCCGAGCCAACAGATATTTTTGAGAGAATTCCGCCTTGATGCGGACGTAGTCCTCTTTGTTATAGCTCATATCTTCTCTGCCTTTCTTTCCGATCAAGTTTCATCAAAACTACGTTGCAACGCAGCCTCGAAGAAATCGTCGATATCATAGCTTTTTGCCGCCGTCTGTGCTCCTTGCTTCATTTCCTGTTGCTCTTGCAGATACCGTCCCACGTCATCCGCCGTCCGCAAGCCCTCCGCATACCATTTTTCCAGAATACTGTTGGTGTATTTCGGCGCGGGCTTCTGGATCGTGTCAACCGTAATATCATATGCCAGACGAATCACGTCGGTGTCGTACGCATAGGTTTCAGTCCACGTAGTAAAGAGCCGCTTTTCGGTGGCGGTCAGCTCCCTGCCCGAAGCGCCGAACAGCACGCGAATCTTGGCGATCACCTCGCCCGACCGCTCCATACGGTTGATCCGCTCCAATACCGCCGTCGTTTCGGTAATACCCGCATCGTGCAATCCCATGGCGACCTGCTCCGCATAGCGAAGCGTCTTTTTTCCGCGCCCCGCAATATACGAAAGGATCGCCAACACCGCCTCCTCTTCAAAGCCGAGTTGATCCACGATCCCCACCAGAATCCCCGTGTCATACGTACGAAACACCTTGCCGAGAATCCGTTGCGCTTCGTCGATAAACTGCGCCGACACTCTTCGCTTTTCCATCAATTCGGCGAGCTCCGCGGAGCTGTAATTCTCAAGCGTACCGCTTCGCTCCAATACACCGTTGCGATGGGCTGTGGAAGAAGCCGCGGTGGGCGTGCATTCCTTTTTTAGCTTGGTCTGCTTGGCGGTGTCGGACTTAGCAGTCCCCAACAGTCCCGCGCCTCGCCAGAACTTCAAGGATGCATCCACCTCACTCTGCTCCAAGCCGAGCAAGGCGGGAAGCTCTGTTACCGAAGCCACGCTGTTTTCCGCGCCCGCCAGCATCAAGACCGCCGCCAAAATCCGCAGATCTGTTTTGTCCGCGTTGTCAAACAGATCACTGAGCCCCGCGGGCAGATTCCCGTCCTTATATTTGATTGTAACCTTCGTTACTTTTCCCATTGTTTCCGATCCTGTCTTACGTTTCTTTTTCTTTGCCCTTATCCATACGTTGGGCAACACCGTAGCAGAGAGCCATCAGCGAGTCTCCGATGTGGATGTTTTCCACAACGATATCACTCGGCTCCAATTCCTGTCCCGTAAAATTCCAGATGCCGTGCACATCGGTCCGCAAAAGACGATTGACAATGTCATCCGTACACTCCTTCGGCATAGTCAAAATCACGATATCCACCGAAAGCTCCTTCAGGCGCGCTTCCAGATCATTGATATGGTACACGCGAACGTTTCCAATCTTCTTACCCACGATACTCTTGGAGATGTCAAACATGGCAACCACATCCACACCGCGCTTCTCAAACAAAGGACTGCGAACCAAGGCGCTTCCCAGATTTCCCGCGCCGATCACCGCCGTTCGGAATCCCATGTCCACGCCCAATATCTCACAGATCTTCGCATACAAATAATTGACGTTATAGCCATAGCCCTGCTGACCAAAGCCACCAAAGCAATTGAGATCCTGCCGGATCTGAGACGCGGTCACGTTCATCATCTGGGAAAGCTCCGCCGAGCTGACACGGGTCTTCCCCATGCGAATCAACTTTCGCAAGTAACGAAAATACCGTGGCAGTCGATTGATGACCGCGGGCGAGACCACGGAACGGGAGGAATCCCTCTCCTCCTGACTCGCCTGTTCCATCGATGCGCCTGTTTCTTTCCGTTCATTTTCACTCACTGAATTGCCTGCCTTTCTTTCTCTCCGTTAATCCAATGCGGACGCATTCAGAGAGGTGTCGGCGAAATTGCCGTTCAAATATTCAAAATACCCTGCCGCCGCTACCATTGCCGCATTGTCGGAGCAAAGAGTGAGAGACGGCTTACAAAACGTCACGCCCCGCTTACCGCAAAGCGCCTCCAAGCCACGGCGAATATGGGAGTTTGCCGCCACTCCGCCTGCCAAAACCAAGGTTTTCGCTCCCGTTTGCTTCAGCGCCGCATCGGTTTTCTTCACCACGGCATCCACGATCACCTTCGTATAAGAAGCGGTAATATCTTCATGGGACGGCTCCAGTCCCTTCTGTCGCTGCCCGTTGATATAGTTCAGCGCCGCCGTCTTCAATCCGCTGAAGGAAAAATCCAGCGTATCTCCCGCAAGGGCGGGCGACGGAAGCTTGATCGCGTCAGCGTTTCCCTCATATGCCAGCTTATCCATTGCCGCGCCGCCGGGATAGGGCATCCCGATGACCCGACCGATCTTATCAAACGCTTCCCCCGCCGCATCGTCTCTGGTAGAGCCAATCTCCACAAAGTCGGTGTAGGAATCCACGCGGTAAAAGGAGGTATGCCCTCCCGACACCACCAGTGCCAAAAAAGGAGGCTCCAGAGCAGGGGCTTCCAGATATGCCGCCGCCACGTGCGCCTTCACGTGGTTCACCGCCACCAAGGGGATTCCATGAGAAAACGCCAAGGATTTGGCGAAATTCACGCCGACCAGCAAAGCGCCGATCAAACCCGGATGAGAGGTGACTGCCACACACTCCACGTCCGCAAGGGTAATCCCCGCTTCCTCTATCGCACGATAGGTGATCCCGCTGACAGCTTCAATATGAGCACGGCTGGCGATCTCGGGGACCACACCGCCGTACAGTCTGTGTATTTCAATCTGTGACGCTACGATATTGGAGAGAATTTCACGCCTTCCCTCCTCCATGCGGACCACCGCCGCCGAGGTCTCGTCACAGGAGCTTTCCATTCCAAGAACGATCATACTTTCCTTTCCCTGCGCCACGGCAAGAAACGCGCCGCGCGCAAGAAGCTTTTCTATTTATCTGTTTATTCGTATTATCCGTGATTTGTCCACATCATTTGTACTGCGTGCTCCATGGGCTGACGGTAAAAATTTTTCCGCAAGCCGACCTCAGAAAAGCCCTCGGCAACATAAAGGGCGCGGGCGGGCTGATTGGACTCGCGAACCTCCAAAAAGACCGTCGCCAAGCCACGCTGCTTTGCCTCGGCAAGCAGCACCTTCACGATAAGTCTGCCCAAGCCCTCCCGTCTGTGATCGGGATGGGTGGCAATGTTGGTAATACTGCCCTCGTCCAAGACAGAGGTCATGCCGCCGTAAGCGACTACCTGATCACCGCACAGAACGACCACGCCAAAATTCGGTTCCTTCGTCAAAAGCGAAAGACTGCCCTCCGACCACGGCTCCGAAAAACAGATCCGTTCCAGCACCGCGATTTCGGCAAGGTGCGTGGGCAGAAGCGGTACGACCCTGACTTCCATGGATCAATACCCGAAGATACCGCTCAGGGAGTCGTCGTTTTCGATCCAATCCTCCACGCAGATGATACGAAAATCGTTTGCCGTATCCCGCACGATCACGGTGGAAATTCCCGCATTGATGACCATCCGCTTGCACATCATACAGCTGGAGGTGCCGCTGACGACCTCTCCGTTTACGGGGTCTACGCAAACCATGTAAAGAGTAGCACCCAACATTCTTTCCCGTGACGCCGCGATGATGGCGTTTGCCTCGGCGTGTACCGAACGGCAAAGCTCATAGCGCTCGCCTCTGGGAATGTTCAGCTTGTCTCTCATGCAATAGTTGATATCGTTACAGTTTTCTCTTCCTCTGGGGGCACCGTTATACCCCGTGGAAACGATCACATCATCCTTCACGATAATCGCGCCGTACATTTTTCGCAAGCAGGTAGACCGCTCCGCCACGGTTTGCGCGATATCCAGATAATAATTATGCTTGGAAACTCTTGCCATGTCCTTTTCTCCGTTCGTAGAAAATCGTATCAATACGCATATATAGATATTATACAATAATTCAAGCAAGAAATCAAGGTGTTTTTCCATATTTCCAAAAAAACGACGGAATTCCGTCATAAAGCGAAGGATTTTCGGTGATACTGTAAGCAAAACGTAACGGAGGTTGCCTCAATGGAACCGATACAAAAAAGAACGCCCCCAGACGAGATGATCTACCCCTTCGGCTTTGGCTTTGAACTGATGGAAAATGAAACGGCAATGGCATATTTTCGATCCTTGGACGACAAGCACAAGCGAGAGCTGATGAAAAAAGTCCTCCGCATCAATACCCCCGAGGAAATGCGGGGATTTGTGGAAGGACTGGGGGAGAGAAAAATGAAAAATGAATAATAAATAATACAAACAAAATCCGCCTTCTTACGAAAGCGGATTTTGTTTGGAGCTGGTGATGTGACTCGAACACACGACCTGCTGATTACGAATCAGCTGCACTACCGACTGTGCTACACCAGCGACTTATATATTATAATCCATCTTTTTGGTTTTGTCAAGAACTTTTTAAAGAAAAAACAAAAAAAGTCATCATTCCTTCCTTCTCCTCTTGATTTTCCCGCCGCTTTATGATAAAATGGAAGAAAATCGAGAAATAAAGGATAAACGTATGAATCTTTGTGATATTAAAACTATCAAGCAAATCATGGCGATGTTCTCGCTGAATTTCCGCAAGGAGTTCGGACAGAACTTCTTGACCAATCCTATGGTCGTGGAGGACATTGCGGACAATTGTTGCCAAGATGCAAGCGGAACGATTTTGGAGATCGGTCCCGGCATCGGCTCCTTGACACGAGAGCTTGCCGAACGGTACGAAAACGTGGTGGCTCTGGAGATCGACCACGGTCTGATCCCCGTTCTCAAATATACGCTGGGAGACTATCGCAACGTCACGGTCATCAACGAGGACGTGATGAAGGCAAATCTTTCCGAAATTCTCGCCCCCTACTTTGCCAAGGGAACGGTGTCTGTCTGCGCCAATCTTCCCTATTACATTACCACCCCTATTCTCATGAAGCTACTGGAATCGGGACTCCCCTTTGAATACATTACCATCATGATCCAATCCGAGGTTGCCGACCGCCTGTGCGCCATCCCCGGCGGCAAGGACTGCGGCGCGATTACCGCTGTTCTGAATTACTACGGTCAGCCGGAAAAGCTGTTTAAGGTCAGCGCGGGTAACTTTATCCCCGCCCCCAAGGTAGATTCCTCGGTGGTTCGGATTCGCCTGCACCAGGAAAAGCCTTGCCATCCTCTTGACGAGGCAACCCTGTTCCGTACCATTCGCGCCGCCTTTGAGCAGAGACGAAAGACCCTGCCCAACGCCCTCTCTGCCGTGTTCGGCGAGCTGACCAAGGGGGAGATCACCGAAATCATCGCGGCTTGCGGACACTCCGTGGATATTCGGGGAGAAAAGCTCGGCATCGAGGAGTTCACTGCCCTGTCCGACGGACTTTGGACGAAAATTCAGGAAAAGAAAGCGTAATTGTCCCGCATAGGATTTCCTTACGCCGTTTTCTTTGATGGAAATTCCGTTTTTTATCGTAGCCATTCAATTAAAAAAATATCCTTGCACGAAAAAACAATTTTCATCTGACCTGTAGGGACGGGCGTCCTCGACGGTCCAAAATCAACTCCAACTCTTTACATAAACCCACGGCGGCGGTTCATGGAACCGCCGCCGTGGGTTTATTGTATTGGAATACTTATTTCACAAATTCCTTATAAATAGCTTCCAACGCCTTGTTGAACTCATGCGCCTCCACGCCGACGATGATAGAGATCTCGCTGGAGCCTTGGTCGATCATACGGATATTGACACCCGCGCCCGAGATCGAATCAAATACTCTTGCGGCAGTTCCCTTCGCCTTGACCATAGCGCGTCCAACCACGGCAAGCAGAGCCAGATTGTCCTCGACGGACACGTGATCGGGCTTCACTCTACGGTTGATGGAAGAAACGATCTTTTCCCGTCTGCCTTCCAGCTCGTCGGTGGAAATCACGATACTCATATTGTCGATACCCGAAGGCAGATGCTCGAAGGAAATCTCGTTCTCCTCCAAAACCTCCAGCACCTTCCGACCGAAACCGATCTCGGAGTTCATCATATCCTTCTCAATGGTAATAACCGAGAAGCCCTTCTTGCCCGCAACACCCGTGATCACCTTCTCGGTATCATAATCGGGAGTCTCGGCAACGATCATAGTTCCCGCATCCTCGGGGGCGTTGGTATTCCGAATATTGATCGGAATGCCCGCATATCGTACGGGGAAAATCGCATCCTCGTGCAGAACCGTGGCACCCATGTAAGACAGCTCACGCAGCTCACGGTAGGTAATGGTCTGGATTGCGCAAGGATTGTCAACGATTCTGGGGTCTGCCATCATAAAGCCCGATACGTCGGTCCAGTTCTCGTACAAATCCGCTTCTGCCGCACGGGCAACGATGGAGCCCGTGATATCCGAGCCGCCGCGGGAAAAGGTCTTAATGGTTCCGTTGGGCATCACACCGTAGAAACCAGGAATCACCGCGGTTTCGTGCTGACTCAGCTCCTCGGAGAGCACCTGATTGGTCTTTTCCTCGTCAAAGGTTCCGTTTTCACGGAAGAAGATCACGTTCTCAGCATCCACAAAGGAATAGCCCAAATATTTTGCCAAAATCAAACCGTTGAGGTACTCACCGCGGCTTGCGGCGTAATCACGACCCGAGCGGTGCATCATGGCGTTCTTCACGTATTCCAACTCGCCGCTGATATCGAAATTCAAGCCAAGCTCGGCAATAATGCCGTTATAGCGCGCCTTGATCTGCTCGTAAAGCTCGTCGATGTTTTCGTGCTTCCGAATCTTCTCGTAGCAGGCATACAGCATATCGGTTACCTTGATATCGTCCTTGAACCGCTTACCGGGGGCGGAGGGAACTACGTATCTCCGCGAGGGATCTGCCTGAATAATCGAAGCAACCTGCTTAAAATGCTCCGCGTCGGCGAGAGAGCTTCCGCCGAATTTTACTACTTTTACTTGCATGGGTATTACTCTGCCTTTCTATGTCTCTGTATGAATAGCATATGTTCTTGCACGCAAGAGCGTACAACAAATTATTATATAAAATTCTTGGTCACTTGTCAACCGATTTTCGAAAAGAAGTAAGAAAATTTGCCGATTTTTTCAATTCTTCGGCTCTCTTCGCTCTTCCGAAACCGTCTCATCCCCCTCCACATACCGACGTGCCTGAGTGGAAAACAGCTGATAATACCGACCTTCCTTCTCCATCAGCTCCTTGTGAGTTCCCTCCTCAACCAGCTTTCCGTACTCCAGAACAACGATCTTGGATGCGATGGTGGCACTGGAAAGGCGGTGGGACACGAAGATGGTGGTCTTATCCTTTCGGAGCTCGTCGAACTGATTGAATATCTCCTGCTCCGCCAAGGGGTCAAGGGATGCGGTAGGCTCGTCCAGAATCAAAATGTCCGACTCGCTGTAAAACGCGCGAGCAATGGAAAGCTTCTGCCACTGACCAATGGACAACTCAATCCCGTCAGGTTCAAAATACCGCATCAGGGGCGTATCGTAGCCGTTTGGCAAGCGGGAGATAAAGTCATCCGCATTGGCATCCTTGGCGGAACGGCGGATCTTGTCCCCATCCTCCTCGTGATGCACGTCGCCAAAGGCAATGTTATCCGATACGCTGACCGCGTATTTCCCGAAATCCTGAAAGATAATACCGAACATACGGTACAGGTCGGCGGGATCATACTCCCGAAGATCCTTGCCGTCCAACAAAATCTTGCCCTCGGTGGGATCGTAAAGTCGGGTCAGAAGCTTGATAAAGGTGGTTTTCCCCGCCCCGTTCAAGCCGACCAACACCACCGTCTCACCGGGTCGGAATTTCAAATTGATGTTTTCCAGCACCAGCCGATCCGATCCGGGATAAGCAAAGCTGACGTTGATAAACTCAATGGTATGCGGCTGACCGTGACTCACGGGAACCGGCTTATCGGTCAGAGGAACCACCGTAGACTTTTCCTTCATGAAGGAAATAAGATTGTCAATAAACAGCGTTCCCTCGTAAACCGCCGCGGACACGTTGATCAACGCGGACACCGTGGAGGCAATCGAGGTCAACGCTCCCGTATACAGAGAGTAGTCACCGATCTGGATCTCTCCCCGAAACACCTTCATGGCAATGAGGGCAAAGAATACACAGTTGACGATAGAGGAAAGCAAGGTCAGCGTGATTTGCCAAACGCTTTCCCGAACGATCAGACGTCTCATTCCCGCATAATAACGGGCGAATACGTTGTCGTACCGCTCAATAAACTGATCCGCCAGATCGAACATACGGATCTCCTTCACCATATCCTTGTTCACCATCAGATTGGAATAATAGGTCATCTGGCGGCGATCCTTGGAGCGCCTTCTCATATAAAGGAAGGTTTTGTGCTTGTAGGCAAAGTTGACGGCCGCCGTGGGAATCGAGATTAGGATCATCAAGGGTGCCGTCCACCACATATCGGGTGCCGTCACTAAGATAATGATATAGCTGACCAGACTGATACAATTACTGATGGCGTCAAAGGTGGCGGACAACACCGAGATGGGGCGGTTCCCCGCCTCTCGATTGGCGTTCTCCAACTTTTCATAAAATTCCGGAAGATCGAAGGAAGCCATATCCAGCTCCTTCGCCTTGGTCATGATCTGTACGCGAACGTACCGAACTACCTTCTCCCCCGCGATCCGTGTCACCGCGTGACTGATGCGGTTCACAATTTGGTTGAGAATGCGATACAGGAAATAAAAGATCAGCAGGAACATGACCATGGAGCCCCAGAAGGTCACAGCAAAGGGGACACCGCTCATCTCGGAGGCAACCTGCAGGGCGATGATATTTTGCAGCTCGTTCAGGATTTGTCGGGAAAGCAGGGATCCGATAATAGGAAGTACACCGCTCAGAATTGCCGTGAGCATCATCAAAATCAGAATCCATGGTCCCGTTTTCCACACCATACCGCAAATATACGCAAGGCGGGAGCAGAAGCCGAACACCACTTCCTTCAGATAGCGGGGCACATCCCCCACGCTACGGGGGGGCTTGGGTTTGTTTTGATACGGATCCTGCCCCATGGGGGGAGGTCCGCCGAATGCGGGTCCCATCTTAACCCATCTGCTCGGGAAGCTTTTTGCCGCCCATCAGATGGAAATGGAGATGCTTCACGCTTTGACAAGCGTCCTCTCCGCAGTTGGAAATGATTCGATACCCGCCAACCAAGCCCGCCTGCTTGGCAATGGTGGGGATGGCTTCAAAAATCTTCGTTACAAAAGCGCTGTTTTCCACCGTCACCTCGTCCGCCGAGACAATATGCGCCTTGGGAATCACCAGCACGTGGATCGGCGTTTGGGGATTGATATCATGAAACGCAAGGCAATACTCGTCCTCATAGACCTTGTTGGAGGGAATCACTCCCTCGGCAATTTTACAGAAAATGCAATCCATCTTGATTTTTCCTCCGTTTTATGGTAAAATAACAGTTGATACATTTCATATGATTATATCACAAATTCATCCGAAAGTCAAGGAGAGCCTATGAATTTCTATCCTACTACCGATCTGTGGTCCTACCTTGCCCAAGCCGATAAGACTGTGGTCATGTACGGTATGGGAAACGGCGCCGATAAAATTCTGCGAATCTGTGAGAAAAAAGGCATCGAGGTGGCGGATTTTTTCGCCAGCGACGGCTTTGTACGGGGCCACAGCTTTCACGGAAAAACCGTTTTGTCTTATTCGGCAGTCAAGGAAAAATACGGTGCGAAAAACATCATTGTGCTTCTCTCCTTTGCCTCCTCCCTCCCCGAGGTGCTTGCGCTGTTTGACCATGTGGGAGAGGAATGTGAGCTATACGCCCCCGACGTTCCCGTCTGCGGTGAGAAGCTGTTTGATCTTGCTTTTTTTGAAGATAACAGACAAAATCTGGAAGAAGCATATGCCCTCCTCGCCGACGAGGAATCCAAAAGGATCTACAAAAAGGTTATTGCCTACAAGCTGACGGGCAAAATCGGCTACCTCAAGGAAGCGGAATCCAACAAAAACGAGGTCTATACCCACCTGCTGCAAGCAGACACCATTCGCTACGCCGCCGATCTGGGGGCTTATAACGGAGACACGGTACGGGAGCTGATGGAATACGCCCCCGCACTGTCCAAGGTATACGCCATGGAGCCCGATCGACGAAATTTCCGTAAGCTGAACGGCTTTGCCGCCACTCTTACCGTGCCGCAGGTGATCCCCCACCACGCCGCGGCTTGGTCGGAGGAAACGGTGCTTTCCTTTGCCGACAGCGGCAACCGCAATGCGGGCGCATTTGCCAAGGGAAAGCAGATCGATGTCCCCGCTCTTCCTCTGGATTCGATCCTCGGCGGCGAGGCGGTGGACTATATTAAATACGACGTAGAAGGCGCGGAAAAGGAAGCACTGATCGGTTCTACTCAAACCATTCTCGCCCATCACCCCAAGCTTCTCGTCTCTATTTATCACCGAAGCGAGGATCTCTTCGCCCTCCCTCTTCAGCTCCACGCAATCGATCCTTCCTACCAACTCTACCTCCGCCGTTACCCCTACGTCCCCGCATGGGATTTGAATTTGATTGGAATATAAATAAAGAAACAAAAACGGGATTGCAACTGCAATCCCGTTTATTGTTCAATCAAAAGAAAATTACTTGTATTTTCTCTTACGAGCGGCTTCCGACTTCTTTTTGCGTTTAACGCTGGGCTTCTCATAGTGTTCTCTCTTGCGAAGCTCGGTGAGGACGCCGGAACGAGCCATTGCTCTCTTAAAGCGACGAAGAGCGCTATCCAGAGATTCGCCTTCTTTCACTCTAATTTCTGCCATTTCTGTTTTCCCTCCCTCCGCATATTGCCAGAGACAATTTAAAATCGAATACTATTATACACGATTTTTCTTCGGTTGTCAATACTTTTTTACAACTTTACAATTTTTTGTTCGACTTTTTCCGAATCAAGGCTTTTCAATGAAATCACAGCAATTGCCGCAAGGGAGGCAAAGCCGTGATCGTGGATTCCCTTTCGCTCCTTATACTCTCGGAGTGTTCCCATTCACCCACGGACTTTCCCCTTGTGGCTTTCAATTATCTGACAACGATATTTACGATCTTGTTGGGAACAGTGATCTCCTTGACGATCGTCTTTCCCTCGATTACCGACGCGATCCGCTCATCTGCCTTGGCAATCGTCAACACCTCAGACTGCTCCATACCCACAGCAACGCTGATCTTGCCTCTTACTTTACCGTTGACCTGCACCACGATCTCCACGGTCTCGTCTGCCGTTTTGCTCTCGTCGAAGGTAGGCCAAGGCTCGTAAGCGATGGTGCTCTCATGACCGAGAAGCGACCAAAGCTCCTCTCCGATATGGGGACAGATACAGGACAGCATTTTGATCAGTCCCTCTGCATACGCCTTGGGGCACTTGCCTTCCTTGTATACCGCGTTGACGAAGATCATCATTTGAGAAATGGCGGTATTGAAGCCAAGCTGCTCAAAGTCGCTTGTGATCTTCTTGACGCTCTTATGGTAGATCTTCTCCAATGCGGGGACCTCGCCGTCTACAATATTGTTCGGCTCGGTGAAGAACGCCCACACGCGGTTGAGGAATCGTCTCGCGCCCTCAACCCCCTGATCACTCCAAGGCTTGGAAACCTCCAGCGGTCCCATAAACATCTCGTACAGACGAAGGGTATCCGCGCCGTAATCCCGAACCACGTCGCTGGGATTAACCACAAACTCGGGGAAACGCTTCCCCATCTTGATGCCGTTGGAGCCAAGGATCATGCCTTGGTGTACCAGCTTGCGGAAGGGCTCCTTGGTGGGGGCCAGTCCCTTGTCGTACAGATATCTGTTCCAGATTCTGGAGTACATCAGGTGTCCTACGGCATGCTCGGGGCCTCCAATGTAAAGGTCTACGGGCATCCAGTGCTTGAGCAGCTCCTGCGATGCGAACTCCTTGTCGTTATGTGGATCGATATAGCGGAGGAAATACCAAGAGGAGCCTGCCGATCCGGGCATGGTGGAGGTTTCTCTCGTTCCCTTCACGCCGTTGCGATCATATTGCTTCCACTGGGTAGCGTTTTCCAGTGGTGCCTTGCCGTTCACTCCCTTGTAGTTTTCCAGCTCGGGAAGCACCAAAGGGAGCTCCTCGTCATCCAACGTGTGGATACTGCCGTCCGCTCCGTGTACCACAGGAACGGGCTCGCCCCAATACCGCTGTCTGGCAAAGATCCACTCGCGGAAGTGATAATTCACCGTTCTTTTGGCAACGCCCATCTTCTCCAGCTTGGAGGTGATGGCTTCCTTTGCCTCCTCTACCGTCAGACCGCTAAATTCCTCGGAATTGATCAAACGATAGCCCTTGCCCAGATACTCGCCCTTTTCAAACGCCTTTTCGGAAACGTCCACGTGTCCCAGCTTCTCGTCGCCGTCGATCACCTGAAGCATGTCGATTCTGTGGGCGATAGCGTATTCGAAATCACGCTGGTCGTGAGAAGGAACCGCCATGACCGCACCCGTACCGTAGTTGGCAAGAACGAAATCGCCAATGAACATTCTGACCTCTCTGCCATTGACGGGGTTAATACAGCTCACACCCTTCAACTCACAGCCCGACTTGGTCTTGTTCAGCTCGGTTCGGTCCATGTCGTTCTTCTTCAGGGTTTCGTTGATGTACGCCTGAACCTCTTCCTTGTTTTCAATGCGGGACATCAGCTCCTTGACGATCTCGCCGTCAGGAGCCAATACCATAAAGGTAATACCGTAAATCGTTTCAATACAGGTGGTAAAGATGGAAAATTCTCCGCCGCCCACGATCTGGAAGCGCACCTCCACGCCCGTGGATTTACCGATCCAGTTTTTCTGCATCAGCTTGGTGGATTCGGGCCAATCGATCTCCTCCAAGCCCTCCAAAAGCGCTTCCGCGAAGGCAGGCTGATTGATGACCCACTGCTTCATGTTTTTCCGCACCACGGGATATCCGCCCCGCTCGGACTTACCATCGATGACCTCGTCGTTGGAGAGAACCGTTCCCAGCTCCTCGCACCAGTTGACGGGCATATCGATATATTGAGCGTATCCGTCCAGATAAAGCTGCTTGAAAATCCACTGCGTCCACCGATAGAACTCGGGATCGCTGGTGGCAATCATCTTACTCCAGTCGTAATCAAAGCCAAGCTCCTTGAGCTGCTTCGAAAAGGTCTTGATATTTTCCTGCGTAAAGCCGTTGGGATGATTTCCCGTATTGACGGCATACTGCTCGGCAGGCAAGCCGAAGGAATCATAGCCCATGGGGTGCAGAACGTTATAACCTTGCATTCTCTTCATACGGGAAACGATGTCGGTTGCCGTATATCCCTCAGGGTGACCTGCGTGGAGTCCCACACCTGACGGATACGGGAACATGTCCAGCACGTAATATTTGGGCTTGGAAAAATCCCAAACGTCGGTTTTAAAGGTCTGGTTCTTCTCCCAGTACGCCTGCCACTTCTTTTCAATTTCACTGTGATTGTACTTCATGATTTCGTCTTCCTTTATCCTTAATCAGTCTGCGTAAAGCTTGTCCAGATTGTAAAATTCTCTGGACTCGCGGCTGAAAATGTGAACGATCACGTTGCCGTAATCCAAGATCAACCAAGAGTTGTTATCTCGTCCCTCCACGTGATCTGGTTCCACGCCGCGCAAGCCGATGCGGTATTCCACCTCACCTGCTAACGCCTTGATCTGCGTCGAGGAGTTACCCGTACAAAGCACGAAATAGTCGGCAATCTCAGTCTTTCCCTCTACGGGAATCACTTTAATTTCTTTTCCTTTTTTAGAATCCAGCACTTCGGCACACGCCTCTGCCAGTTCTTTCGGCGTCCCCCCCCGCAAGGAGGTCATCTCCGTCATTTGTTCTGTTTGATCCATTGTTTGAACCCTTTCTCCAGCATTTCTCTCATATGATATTATTGTAATGCAAAATCAATCATTTGTCAAGTGTGATTTCCTGATTGTCCTCGGTTTTCCCAAGATCCTTCACCGAATACGCCACATAGGGCACGTCCTTCTCGTAGATTACTCGAAGCGCCTGCGAATTTTCATGCAAAAACAGCGTATCGGGATCAAAGCCGCCCTCCCGTCCGCCGAATCGCTCGGCAAGCAGGCGATCCATTCCCCGTGCGGAAAGCACGTAGTAAGAAGCGCCGCTTTTGGGGGCGATCACATCCTCCCCCGGGGCGGTCACAAAGGAAAGCTGATCCGCGCTGATGGAAAAAGCCTCCTTCGCCAGCGTCATGAAGTCTCCCATGGAAAGATCGGTCTCCACCTCGGACAACAGAGAGGCTACCAGCTTCATAGCGGTCAACGGATTCATGGAATTTTTCACCTTTTGAAACAGCGCCCCGAGAAACAGCTTCTGCGCGTCCATCCGCTCCAGATCTCCCCGCACGTACCCTGCCCGATAGCGAACGAATTGTTCCGCCGCCTTGCCGTCCAGAACCTGCTTGCCCGCAGGCAGATGGATATACAGCCCCTGTGCAGGATCCTCATAATTCATGGGGAACGGAAGCTCGATCTCCACCCCGCCGAGCGCATCCACCGCCTTTCGAAAGGCATCGGCGGAAATCCGAACGTATCGGTGAATCTCTAAGCCAAACGCATGGGACAGAAGATCCCGCAAGGGCTCCATCCCTCCGAGGGCATTTGCCGCTCCATTGATCTTCCGATAGCTACCGTCCGTATAGGCGGCATAGGTGTCTCTGGGGATCTGAAGCACACAGACCTCTCCCGTATCACGATCCAGAGAGAGAAGCATCAGCACGTCAGACAAGCCTGCCGCCTCATCGCTTCCCGCCACCAAAACATTAAATTTTCCCTTTGCTTGAACCGAATCCGTGCCATCCTCCGCAACAGAGGGGACAAAAACTCTCGTCTCCTCCTTCCGAGACAGCCTCGCAAAGAGCAACAGCGCCGCAAAAAGGACGAGAGTCCCCGTCACACAGATCAGAATCAACCATATTTTTTTACCATTTTGTTTCGACATCGTCGTTTTCTCCGTTTCCTTATTCATATTTTTTAAATATGTAGGAAACGAAGAACCCGTTACACCGTCAGTTTGCCGTCTGCTCCGCGATCCGCTGACAGATCAGCTGATTTCGCGCCTCAAAGGTATCGGGACTGATGGGAAGATACTCCTCCGTCAGTGCCAGAAGCGTCATGTCAAAGGACAGAATCATGGTATCCCGCAAATGTTTCAGACGGGCATCCCAATCCATACTCTCAGGATTTTTGTCGAAGAAATAGCTTCTCAGCGTCACGCAGTCCTCAAAGGTGCGGGACAAATCGATATAGTCCGCCAGATAGACCAATTGCTCGCAAAGGGTCATATCCGCCCGTCCCGTGGTATGCCAGCGCACGCAGGAGATCACCTCTTCCTCGGCAAACTCCCCATACAGATCGGGAATGAGCGCCGCCGCTGTTCTCGCGTGAAAGGTCTTGGGCGCGTAAAGATCGCACTGACTGACCGTCAAGCCCTTTTGGGCACAGATCATCAATTGACGGTCGGTGGAATATTCCTTGGTAATATCGTGGAGCAACGCCGCCGCGCGAAGGGTCAGAAGCTTAGTGGGCGCATAGAGCGCGCCAAGCCGCTCCACCATCTTTTCCACCTCCACCGTATGGCGGAATCGCTTGGGAGACATGGTTTTCTCAATGTCCACCCGTAAGGAATTCAATGTCTGTTCCGTAATCATTTCTGTTCTACTTCCTCCCGATATAAACCGTTCTCACGGATAAATCGCTCCACCCCAGCGGGAACGAAATCGGAAATATCCCGCCCCTCCTTCACAGCTCTGCGAATCTGGGTGGAGGAAAGCTCGATAGGATCCGTCAGGATCCGACGGAACATGACTCCGTATTTCTGATAGTATTCCCCGATTTTCGCCACGATCCGCCCCGTCAGCACAGGATCCTCCTCCCGCCGAACGTACACTGGATAGCACATTTTCAGAATATCCTCAAATCGATACCAGCTATCAAAGGTCAGAACCATGTCGGTTCCGCAGAGTAAAAACAAACGGGTATCGGGTCGCTGAAGCTCCTTGAGGGTATCGTAGGTATAACTTTTCCCCCCTCGCTTCAGCTCCACGTCGGAGATCACCACGCCGTCCACTCCTTCAAAGGCAAGCTCACACATTTTCAGACGGTACAGCGGATTGTCCGATGCCGACATTTCCTTGTGGGGTGCCATATAGGTGGGGATCACGAACAGATAATCCAGCTTCATCTGCTCCATAAACGCCCTTGCCGCCGCTACGTGACCGTTATGAATGGGGGCAAAGGTTCCCCCGTAAATGCCCACGCGAAGCATATCCATTCCCGACGTCATAGCTCTATTTTTTTATTATTGACCGATTCACGGTACAATATAACCTTTCTTCCCACAACTCCGACCACGTCGGCACCGACCGCCTCGGAGATCGCGTCTGCCATGGCTCTCGGTGTCTCCATGGAATTTTCCAGTACCGTCAGCTTAATCAGCTCTCTTGCCTCCAGCGCATCGGATACCGTCTTGGCAAGATTATCCGAAATCCCGCCCTTTCCGATCTGCATAATAGCGGGAATTCCATTGGCAAGCCCGCGCAAATACGCTCTCTGTTTGGATGTCAACATTTACTTCACCTCGTTTGATATCGTTTCAATTGTTCGGCAAGCAACGCAATTGCTTTGCCGCGATGAGAAATAGAGTTTTTCTCCTCCCCGCTCATCTCGGAGAAGGTCTTGCCCATCGGCTCGTAGAAGAAGAGCGGATCGTATCCGAAGCCCCCCTCTCCCCGAAGGCCCTCCAGAATTACTCCCTCGGTCTCCCCTCTCAGGCAAATGCCGTGATTCGGCAGTTGGGGATCTACCAGCGCAATGGTGCACACGAATTTGGCGGATCGATCGGATTGCCCCTTCAAGCGCTCCAATAACCGCTCGTTATTGGCTTGATCGTTACCGTGCTGCCCCGCATACCGCGCGGAATAAATTCCCGGTTCTCCATTCAGAGCATTGACCGCAAGACCCGAGTCCTCTCCTACGCTAAGGTAGCCGCTTTTCGCCGCCGCGCAGGCTTTGATCAAGGCGTTTTCCTCGAAGGTCTCGCCATTCTCCTCGATCTCACCCGTAATGCCCACATCGTCCAAGGACAACAGCTCCACGCCGTCAATGTACTTTCCCAGTGTCGCCTGCCATTCCTTGATTTTATGTTTATTTCTTGATGCCAGTACGATTTTCATACGTTCTCCATTTCATTCGGAACACATCCTTTCCTCAGAAGCTTATTACAGCAAGTTCTTTGGAGGTTCGGAACCTTTCTCGAAAGAAAGGTTCCGAACTCGCATCCCCTTATTCAAAAAGTGCCTTCACGAATTCCGTATTGTCAAATTCCTGCATATCGTCGATCTTCTCGCCTACGCCGATAAACTTGACGGGAATCGCCAGCTCCTTCTTGATTGAAAGCACGATTCCGCCCTTTGCCGTTCCATCCAGCTTGTTCAGCACCAGCCCCGTAATATTGGCGGCGTTGCGGAATTCCTTCGCCTGCAGAATGGCGTTCTGCCCTGTGGTGGCATCCAGAACCAACAGATTCTCTCTTGCCGCATCGGGCAGCTCCCTCTCGATGACTCGATTGATCTTCGCCAGCTCGTTCATCAGATTTTTCTTGTTATGCAACCGTCCCGCCGTATCGATGATCAGCACATCCGCCCGCTTTCTCTTGGTATACGCAATGGCATCAAACACCACCGCCGCAGGGTCGCTTCCCTCATTCTGACGAACCAACTCCGCCCCCGACCGCTCACACCAGACAGCAAGCTGATCGATTGCCGCCGCGCGGAAGGTATCCGCCGCCGCAACCACCACCTTTTTGCCTCTCTGAATCAGTCGGTTGGAGATTTTTCCGATGGAGGTCGTCTTTCCTGCGCCGTTGACACCGATCACCAGAATGACCGCAGGGGCAGTGGAAAGATTCAAGTCCTCTCCCTCACCGATCATATCCTCCAAAATCAGTTGGAGGGCATCGGTCACCTGCTCCTTTTCCTTCAGCCGTCCGGACTTCACGTCGTCACGAAGCCGCTCCATGATCTCCTCCGTGGCATTTACGCCTACGTCGGACATGATCAGAAGCTCCTCCAGCTCGTCCAACAGATCCTCGTCCACTCTGACAAACGCCTTCAGCACCTCGTCGATCTGTCCGAAAATCGCGTTTTTCGTCTTGGAAAGCCCCGCCTTCAATTTATCCAAAAATGCCATCCCAGTCTTCTCCTTTTTTCTTGGAAATATCGTTCACGTCCAGCTCAAGCACCTTGGAAATTCCACGTTCGGGCATGGTTACACCGTACAGACGGTTTGCCGCCTCCATGGTGCCCCGACGGTGCGTGATCATAATAAATTGCGTGCCGCTGGCGTACCGCTTGATGTATTCGGCAAAGCGTGCCACGTTCACCTCGTCCAACGCCGCCTCAATCTCGTCGAGGATGCAGAAGGGGGTGGGGTTCACCTGCAGGATCGCGAAGAACAACGCGATCGCGATAAAGGACTGCTCTCCGCCCGAAAGCTGAACCATGTTCTTGATGATCTTTCCGGGAGGTGCCGCCTTGATCTCTATGCCGCTTTCCAGTACGTTGTCGGGATCGGTCAGAGACAGCTCTGCCGAACCGCCGCCAAACAGCTCGCCAAATACACGGTTGAAGTTCTCGTTGATCTGATTGAAGGAGTCCACAAAGGCGGTCTCCATCTCTCCCTCCAGCTTTCCGATGATCTCGGCAAGCTCCGCGCGGGATGCCTCCAGATCTCGAATCTGCCCCTCCATGTAATCATATCTTGCCTTGACTTCCTTGTATTTATTCACAGCGTCAAGGTCTACGTTACCAAGGACTCTGAGCTTGTTGCGGCACTCGGTTTGCTTCGCCGCCGCCTCGGGACGGGAGGTAGCATCCAAAGCGGGATAGCCCAACGCCACCGCATCGGAACGGGTCATCTCATGCTCGTCCCACAGACGGGAGGACAGCTTATCCTGCTCGGAGCGAAGATTCTGCAAACGGTTCTCGTAACGGGTGTATTCCTTGAAGATCAGCTCCTTCTGCTGGAGCTTTTCTCTCATTTTGGCATTGACCTCGTTCAGCTTTCGCTTGAATTCGGCATTGCCCTCCTCGATCTTGGAGCGCTGATCGTTCAGCTCGTCCAGTCGCTCGCTTCCCTTGCGGTATTCCTCGCGGTTTTGTACCATCTCGGCGTTGTATTCGGCGATCTTTTCATGAAGCAAGCCGATTCGTCTGTCATGCTCCTCTCTGGCAAGCAGAAATTCGGACAGTCTGGCATCGGATTCCTCGGACAAGCGCTCCTCGGTCTCAATATCCTTTTTGGTTTCGTTCATGGCAATATAGATCGCCGTCATACGGGCTTCCGCCTCGGTCTTTCGATCCAACGCCTCGTTACGGCGAACATCCATATCGGCGCGTGCCGATCCGATCTCGCGGATCTGAACCTCCAGCTCGCCTCGGCGCACCAACAGATTCTTCCGATCCTCCTCATACCGCTCTCTTGCGCGGAGCAGATCACCGTAATCGGCGCGAAGCTTCTCGGTCAGAGCCTCGTTGGCATCCAGCTTTGCCGTCAGCTGCTCCAAACGGTTGTTCTCGGAGTCCCGCATCACCTTGATGAGGCTCATCTTCTGTTCGACGGAATCCTTGTCGTTCTCTCGGTCGGCAATGGTTTGCGCCAGTTTCTTCAAAGACGCATCCATCTTTTCAATCTGTCGGTTCAGCTCCGCGACCTCGCCCTCCAAACGCTTGATCTCACCCGCGCGTCCGAGAATATTGCCGTTCTGACGAACCGAACCACCCGTAAAGGAACCTCCCACGTTGATCTGCTGACCGTCCAAGGTCACCGCGCGAACACGGTACCGCAGGCTCTTTGCCATAGCGGTGGCATGATCGACCGTATCAAAGATCATGGTTCTGCCCAGCAGCCCCGAGACGATCTCGGAAAACTTCTTGTCACAGCCAACCAGCTCACTGGCAACCGCCACGTATCCCTCAAAGCCCATAGCTTCCTTCATTTCGGGAGTCGGCGACTGCCCCTTCATGGAGGTCAGGGGGAAGAAGGTGGCTCGTCCCGCCTCTGCCTTTTTCAGGGCAAACATGGCTTCCTTCGCCACGCTTTCGTCCTCTACCACAATGTGCTGGAGATTGGGACCCAACGCCGTCTCAATAGCGGTCAAATACCGATCCTCCACGTTGATCACCGTGGAAAGAGGTCCGTAAATTTTTCCGCAGGGATTGCCGTATCGATCCCGAATGGCACCCTCGGCGTACTTCTTCATCACAAAACGAACGCTTCCCGAATAGCCCTCAAACTGCTGCTCCATGGTCTTAAAGGTATCGATTCTCTGTTGCGCCGAATCCCGACGCAAGCGTAAAGCAGTCAAGGATTCATTGTCATCGTGCCGTGTGCGGTACAGATCGGCAAGCTCGGCGGCAATCGCCTCCGATTCCTTTGCCGCCTCCTCGGTCACGCCGTCGTAATCCTCTACCGTCTTTCGGATCTGCTCGCATTGCCCCTTCATTTCTACAGAATGCTTTTCATAATTTTCAATTTCACGCAACACCGCCGCATTCTTGTCGGTATCGGTGGTCTGGGAATTTTCAATAAAGGAAATTCGTGCCTCCACGCTTGCCATCTCTGACTCCAAGGCGCGAACATCAGACAGTGCGCAGTCAATATCAAACTCCAGCTTGCGGGCATCCTCCGCCGCCGCGCTCTGCTCGGTCTGCGCTACGGTATATTCGGACTCCTTCGCCCCCAGTACCTCTCCCAAGGCGGCAATTTTTACGGTTCGATCTACCTGCGCCTCTTCCTCGGCGGCAATCGACTTGTTCGCCGACTCCTTCGCCCCTTCTGCCGCGGCAATCATTTCCTTGGTATGTAATACGTTGGTCTCGGCAATACGGTAAGTGCTGTCCAGTGCGTGATTGCGATCGGTCTGCTCCCGAATCTGACCAAGCAAATTCTCCGACTCGGTCTGATTGGACTGAGAGATCTCAAACAGCTTGTCGTTCTGAACCTCCAGTGCCTTCACCGAATCCTCTGCGTTCTGCAAATCGAACTCGGCGTTGCGGAAGCTCTCCTCACACCTTGCCACGTCCGTGCGAAGCTTTTCGGTATCATACAGCCAAAGCTGAATATCCACCCGCTTTTTGGTGTCCAACAGATCGATTGCCTTCTTCGCCTTCTCCGCTTCCTTTTCCAAGGGAGCAACCTGCGCCGACACCTCGGCAAACACGTCGTTGATACGGGTCATATTGTCCTCGGTGGCGGCAAGACGGCGCTCGGTCTCGCTCTTCTTGTGGCGATACTTGGCAATTCCCGAGGCATCCTCAAAAATACTTCTCCGCTCGTCGCTCTTGCGGGACACAATCTCCGCAATCTTACCCTGACCGATAATGGAATAACCGTCCCGTCCCACACCCGTGTTCATGAACATCTCGTAGATGTCACGCAAGCGGACCGCGCGGCGGTTGATGTAATATTCACTTTCTCCCGAGCGATAATACCGACGAGTAACCGTTACCTCATCGTAGGGACAGTCCAAGCGACCAATCATACCCGAGTTATCAAAGGTAACCGATACCTCCGCATATCCCATGGGTCTGCGGCTGTCCGCTCCGCCGAAAATAATGTCCTCCATCTTGGTGCCTCGGATGCTCTTGGAGGATACCTCCCCCAGCACCCAACGCATGGCATCGGAGATATTGGATTTTCCGCTTCCGTTTGGTCCCACGATGACCGTGGCCCCACCCTCAAAGGTCAGCTTGGTCTTGTCGGGAAAGGATTTGAAGCCTTGCAATTCCAAGGATTTCAGATACACAGCGTTTCTCCCTTCGTTCGTTCAGTCAAAAAAATGTTTCAATACTATATTATACCTCATTTTTTTATTTTTTTCAAGTGCTTTTGGAAAGAAAAGCAAAGATTTATCTACCTAAAAATGGGTTTTCAACTTGTTATTGACCAAGCCCCCTCTTTCCTGACATCGAATCCCCCCGAATTGCCATCGGCAATTCGGGGGATCGTCTAAAAACGATTCACTTTTATTTGAATTACGGTAAATTTTGAGCATAGTGGGAGACGAGATATTGATACAGCTCCCGCTCCACTGCCTCATACTCTCGCAACGCCGCACTCAGCTCCCCGTTGGTTTTCCCGTCCTTCAGGGCAATGGCGTTGGCAACCGTCAGCTTCCCCAAAGCGTTCAGAGAGCGCAAAACCAAAATGCTTTCCTGCGCCTTGGCTAGCTCGTGTTGTTCTTCCTTTTTTTGAATATGTCCAAAAAATCGTTTAAGAAAAAACAGCACTGTACTGCTGACCACCGTAGCGGCGGCTGTCATGATCCACGAAATCATAGAATCCATACAAACACCCCCTTTCCCATGATAAGACTAAGTTGAACATCATAGAGAAAATCGGAGCGGTCCCGACCTCGCCTCACCCTTCCTCCTCATCGCTCTCCCCACACTCCCCGTCCTCCGCCATGAAAAGATCCACCACGTTGGGTGCGTACGGCAAGGTCGGTCGATCCGCCGATACTCGCTCTGCCTTTGTCATGACTTCCGCATTCTCGCTGGTCATCACACAGGCGCTCAAATACGCGTCGGGATCGTAATTTACTGCGCCCTCGCTCGGCTCCTGCTCTTTTTGCAGCTTGCTGATCCTATCATCCACAAGCTGTCGAATTTGTTTTAAGGTTTCAAGAATATCATCCTTTTGATTCATTTGTTTCCTTCTTTCGTTTTAATTTTTCTTTTAATTGTTTGTTGATTTTTCCTTTGATTTTGTCCCCCGACAGCTCCATTATACCTCGAAACCCTGACAAAACCTGTCAGGGTTTCCGAAAATTTTTAGAAAAATATTTCACGAAATTCCACGATTAAATTTATACACATTGCACAACAAAAAAACTCCGCGCCGTTGCGGAAACCCACAATCGCGCGGAGAAAATAT
>JAFTPX010000065.1 GCA_017463065.1 Clostridia bacterium | reverse complement strand
TGTGTGGATCAAATGCCGTTCCAAGTGCCTGAATAATAAGAGCGTGGCAAAGCCTGTCAAGGCAAAGGCAACATGGCTTGCGGGCAAGATCAAATGCGCCCACTGCGGATATGCGCTGACCGCCAAGATCTACCGTTGCAAAACCAAATCCGATAACCGCTACTATCTATGTACCAATAAATATCACGCTGGCGGGTGCCATTTCGGTTCGTTGGATGCCGACGTGGTAGATGCTGTGGTATTTGAGGAAATGCAGAAAAAGTTAATGGAATTTGCGACTTTATCGGCGCAGCAGAACGAGGGATACAATCTTCAAATCATCAAATTAAAAACGAGAATTGAGGAGATCGACAAGGAGATCGTCGCTCTGTTGGATAAGGTCATATCGGCAAACGCCACGGTAATGGAATACATAAACAATCGCGTGTCCGATCTTGATACCGAAAAGAAAAAGCTGTACGCGGAGATCGCACAGCTTGACGAGCGTGATGCCGACCGTGTGGGCGAGATCACCGATTATATGGAGCATTGGGAAGAATTGACCGTAAGCGATAAAATTACGGTTGTAGACTGTTTGATCGAGCGCATCGACGCATCAAAGGACAGTCTAAATATCAAATGGAAAATTTAAAAATAATGGATATCGCAAAATCCATTCTCCTTTGATTGCTTCGCCGATGCCCTGCGTATTGCGCAGGACAATCTGGATTCCAAAAACTTTTACGCGATCAATCCCTCCTTTGACAAAGGCTTGGGAACGAATCACGAAACCTGCTGATTTCCTTGGCTCGTGTCTTTTGGCACGAGCCTTTTTTCAAAAACAGATTTACTTTTCCCAAAAAATATGATACAATAACGGTATGAAACACAGAAAGAAAGGGTGCCGCGCCACATGAAACAAAATTACCAATTACTTCTGGACAACCTCATCAAGACCGAGTGTAAGGACGGAAAACGCCCTTCTCTCTTGCTCCATGCCTGTTGCGCTCCCTGCTCCTCCTACGTACTGGAGTATCTGTCCGTATATTTTGAGATCACTCTGTTTTTTTACAATCCCAACATCTTCCCCGAGGAGGAATATCGGTTTCGGGAGGCGGAGCTTTGTCGTCTGATAGAGCAAATGGGTGTGTCGGACAAGGTCAGCTTCTTGCTCGCCGACTATGATCCCGTGGAATTTAAAGCTATCGCCAAGGGGTTGGAGGCTCTCCCCGAGGGAGGCAGTCGGTGTGCGGGGTGCTACCGTCTGCGCCTAAAAAAAGCCGCCGAGGTGGCGGCAGCGGGAGGATTTGATTTTTATACCACCACCCTCTCCATCAGTCCCTACAAAAACGCCGAATGGCTGAACACCATCGGCGAGCAGGAAGGACAAACGGCTGGCGTGCGGTATCTTCCCTCCGACTTCAAAAAGCGAAACGGCTACAAGCGCTCCTGCGAATTGTCCGAGCAATACGGACTGTACCGCCAAAACTACTGCGGTTGCGTATATTCCAAGCAAGCGGCAGAACGCAAGGCGATGACAGAACAATAAAAGCGCCCTCGTCAATTCGGACCAAAAATAAATTGTTACAAAAAGACGACTCTTTTGGAGACATCTCCAAAGAATCGTCTTTTTATTCATTTTCTCTCCTCAAAATCTCCGAGATCTCCTCAAATTCCGTGGGGAGAGGAACGTGAAACCGCATTTCCTCCTTGGTTGTGGGGTGGCACAATTGAAGCTCAGTTGCCACAAGGCATTGTCCGTGGATCAACCTGCGGTGTCTTGCCTCAAACGCCGTGCCGCTTCCGCCGTAGACCTCGTCTCCCAGCAAGGGATGTCCCACCGAAGCCATATGCACGCGGATCTGGTGCGTTCGTCCCGTTTCCAGCTCGCACCGAATCAAGGTATATCTGCCAAACCGCTCCACCACCGACCAATGGGTCACCGCCTCCCGACTGTGTCGGGAAGGATCTCGGATCACTGCCATTTTTTTGCGGTCCACGGGATGTCTGCCAATGGGTGCGTCCACCGTACCGCTGTCCTCTCGGAAATTGCCGAGGGCGATGGCGTAATAGATTCGCCTGACACGGTGAGTCTTGATCTCCTCCGCCAAAAACAGATGGGCGCTATCGTTCTTCGCTGCCACCAACAGTCCCTGCGTATCCTTATCGATCCGATGAACGATTCCCGGACGAATCACTCCGCCGATTCCCGAAAGACTGTCCTTGCAGTGATACAGCAGGGCGTTGACCAAGGTACCGTCAGGATTTCCGGGAGCGGGATGCACCACCATCCCCTTAGGCTTGTTTACCACGATAATATCCCCGTCCTCGTAAACGATATCCAGGGGAATATCCTCAGGCTGAGCATCGGTCATCTCCGCCTCGGGGAGCTCCACGGAAAACACATCTCCCGTCCGTACCTTGTAGTTCTTCGCCACTGTCCGTCCGTTGACCAACACACTTCCCGATTCCATCAACCGTACCGCCGCCGAACGGGTCAGCTCGGTATGCTCCGCTAGAAAGGCATCTGCACGCTTGCCCACGTCAGAACAATCGGAGGCAACCGTCATGCCCACCGACGACTCATCCGTTCCGTCGAAATATTCGGACATACGATCACCTCCTCGTCAAAGAAACCCTCTTTTCATTCTTGTTCTTTTTGTTCTTCGGTCCGCTCCTCGTCCGCCTCGCTGTTCTTCTTGTCGGCTCTTGATTCCTGAATCAAGGAAAGCACGCACCAAAGCAGTAATAGCCCACCGCCCACGCACACGCAGGCATCGGCAATATTGAAGACCCAAACCCAAAAATCAAAGGCGCAAAAGTCGATAAAATCAATCACGTAATCCAAATACACGCGGTCGATCATATTTCCGATTCCGCCGCCCACGATTAAGGAAATCGCGGCGCAAGCAAGCTTGCTCTCGGGTCGGAATTTCCACAAATAGATCAGCATTGCCAAAATGGCGATGGTGGAAACCACCATAAAGATCCACCGATGCTCGGAAAGCATGCCAAACGCCGCCCCCCGATTTTCCACGTAGGTGAATCGCAACACGTTGGGGATCACATCCACTGATCCTTTTTCCATCAAAAAAGCAACCACCAGTCGCTTGGAGACCTGATCCAACAGAACCGATCCCACAATCATCAAAATCCAAAGTAACATCTATGTCCTCCGCCTTACAGGTATTTCTCCGCCACAAGCCGAAGTCTTCCCTTTTTTGTCCGATCAGCAAGAGACCGTACGCGATACCGTCCGAAGCCTCGGACCGAAATCAACGCAGGCACCGCAACCGCCCGATCGGGGCGTTCCTCACCTTCAAAGTTTACTTCCACCAAGCCGCCGCAAACCGTCTCTCTCGCCTTTTCCCGCGACAGTCCGCACAAGGCGGCGACCACGCAGTCCAATCGCTCCGAGGCAACCGTGTCCCGTATCTCCTCCCATCGCCGAGGAGGGATCGTCCACTCCCCCGACGCAGGTCGGTGCACCTTGACCGTATCGTTGGCAACCTTGGTCAGTTCCCATTCAATAAACGGGGCAATGGCGGTGTCGCAAAACACCAACGCTTCCTTGCCCTGGGCGTCCACACAAAGATCCCCCAACACGCTCCTCTCCAAGCCAAGACCCAGTAAAGAGCCGAGAAAATCACGGTGCGTCAAGACACGGTACCCGCTTCCGACGATCCGCAAGACCGTCACGTCGGACTCCAGTCCGAATTCAGAGAGCGTCTGCTCCCAACCGAGACAAGACGCCCCGTCCGTCTCCTTGGTTTCTCCCGCCCCCTCCAGATAGTCGGGCAAAAGATACATCCTCTGCCGTTCCGCCTCGACGTAACCGCCAAAGGCGCGATAAGCAATTCCCTTTCCCGACAGATAGGAACGAGCAAAATAAAGCTCACGGGGAGACAAAAAGCAGGTATCGCAAAGCTCCCCTCGGTCTGCCCGAAGACAAAGATCCTCCAGACGGGCGTAAAGCGACCCTCGCTCCTCCCATTCTCTCGTGTCCATTCGGCATCAAAGAAGCAGGATCAAGGACAAGCCGCTGATCAAAAGATACGACACCATAAACGCGATGTCGATGGGCAGATCCTGAAACCAGTTCATCCGCTGAAACAGTGCCCGGATGGGATAAATAAAGGGCTCCGTCAACCCGTACAGAAAATCGATAAACTTGTTGGAGTCTATCGGCAACCAGGACAGAATTGCCCGAGCCAGCATGGCGAGCTGAATCGCGTTCAGCAACAGGACGACCACGTCCGCGATAATCCGCAACGCATATGTCAAAACAAAAACCTCCTTGTCGGATCGACCGACCCCCGTTTCCACAGAAGGAAAACAAAAAAGTCCTCTCGCCCTCACAGAAGAACGAAAACAAAAATCACCCAATAATAAAGAAAGATACCTGCTGTATCGGCGAAAGCCGATACAGCAGATATTTGGTCAAGCCTCAATCAGTTGTTGTTTACCATCGCCTCAATGCTGCTGACATCTACGTTCTTGGGAGCGATTACGATGGTGGTCTTGCTGACCTTCGTAATGATACCGCCCGCTACGTGAACGGCACCTGCCAGATAATCCAGAATACGGATTACCACAGGATCCTTTGCGATTCCCTCAATGTTCAACAAAACGGTATTGCCGTTCATCAACAGGTTTGCGATCTCAACCGCATCCTTGTATTCCTTGGGGTTCACGATCTTCAGTGCGGGAGTGGTGAAGGCAGGAGCTGCCTCGGGAGCCGCGGGAACAGGATCCTGCATACCAAAGCCATCCTCTTCCATCTCATCCATGTCGTCAAAGCCGCCTGCCTTGAACATCTTGTCGTCTCCCTCAAAATCATAATTGTCCGACTTTTTGAAAATACTCATAACATCCTCCGAATTTTTATATATTTTTTATTTTTTCTTCCTCATTTTACAAAAAGGCTCCGTCCGATCCGAACGATATCCGAACCGCACCCGATCGCCTCCTCAAAGCTTTCGCTCATCCCCATTGAAATCAATGGTCTACCTATATTATGCAATTTTTTTGTCCAAATGTCAAGAACTTGCGCGTAAGTTTGTTGAAAATATTTGATATAATCCTCTTTTTTTTCACATTTCGGCGCCATTGTCATAAATCCGCGGTGCCGAATATTGGAAAACTGACCCAAGCTCACGCAAAACGCCTCCACCTCCGACGGAAGCAATCCGCTCTTATTTTCCTCTTCGCCGCTGTTGATCTCCACCAGCACGTCCATAACCACGCCGTGCTTTTTTGCCTGCTTGTCGATCTCCGCCGCCAGCTTCAGGGAATCCAACGAGTGGATCATACACACCTTGTCAATGATGTACTTGACCTTGTTGGTCTGCAACGTTCCGATAAAGTGAAGCCTGACCGATTCCTTGTCCTCCAAGCCCTCGTAATGCGCGAGAAGCTGTTGCACACGGTTCTCTCCCAGATCCTTCACGCCGAGGACACGGTGCAGATAATTGATCTCGTCCATCTCCGCGTACTTCACCGCCGCCAAAAACAGCACATCGTTTTCCCCGCGCCCCGCCCGAAGCTCCGCCTCGCGGATCCTTCGCCGAACGTCCTCCGTATTTCTCCTCAGATATTCGAAGTCCATTTTAATCCATGACCCTTCCGTCAAACAAATTTTTCCCGTTCAGGATGATCATGTCGTTCACCTTCAGATAGGTTCGCTCTCCGTCATCCTCCACGCCTTCCTCTACCAGATAATAATCGCTTCCCTCATACACGATCTCCACGTAACGGAAATGCACCACGCTTCCCCGAAGCACGTACACACCGCGGAAGCCGTTTTCCCTCTCCACAATATTCTTGGGAACGTAAATTCCGCTGACGCTGTCCACCTCCAAGCGTACGCTCTGGGTGCGGGAAAGCTCAAAATTTTCGGGAAGTCGGTCACCGTGAAAGACCAGCAACGCCGTTCCCTGCTCCACAACCTCCACCACACGCTCCAACGCCAAGGGAATCGTAGTCTGCCCGTTTTCCTCAAATATACCCTCGTAGGTCTGCCCTACCTTAAAATATTTTTGCTCGTCAATCGACACGGGAAGCACCAGCATCCAATCACTGCTCGGGCACAATTTTCCCCAAGGGGTCTTGCCGCCATATTCGGTCTGGGCTTTTTTTGAGACCAGCTCATAAAAGGAATCTGCCGTCAACGTCCGAGCGGCTTCCATGGTAAAGATCGACTCATAGCCGTCCACTTGGGAGTAAAAATATCCGCTCCGCTGGGCTCCGTACACAACACCGCTTCCCGCCTCATCCAGAATCCTCTGCCGCAACGCGCGCAGCTCCGCCATGGTGGTGAGTCCCGCCGCCGTATCTCCCTCGGACAATCCATTCATCTGATTCAATCCGATCAGCATATTCCGCGCCCGATAAGACAAGCCGCCCGTCTCGCCCTCGGCAAGCATTTTGATCAGCGTGGCGTAGGTGTCTCCCACCGACTGCTTCAGCTGACCCATATCCAAGCCTTCCAGCGCCTCCGCGGTACTGCTCTCCAGAATGGAAAGCTGCTCGTCAATCCGACGGATCTGCTCTCTCGTATTGGCGTTTCCGTGCTCATAAACCGTTGCCAGACTCTCCTTCGGTCCCACCTTGGTTCCATCGGTTACGCGGTAATCCACCGCTCCCCCGTAATCGGAGGTCAGAACTGTCTCATCCCGAAACAGATACCCGTTGTAGTTGAGCACCGTGGTTTCAGTGGTTACACCCGCGGCATAAGTAGACAGCTCCTCACCGAACAGACCCACCAGATGATACAGCGCATACGTAACAATCAATACGCAAACGATTCCCAACGCAACGCGTTGCTTGAAAAAAGCGCCAATCCGTTTCACGCCATCATCCTTTCCGCCCTTCGGCAAGCATCTACCTCTTTATTTTACCATATTTTCAAGATTTTTTAAAGACCTCCGACGCATTATTTACAATCTCTTCAAATGTTTTTTCATCCGCCGTTGTCACGTCCAACCACCTGACGTACTCTTTGGCGGAAAACCACGTGATCTGCCGTTTGGCATACCGTCTGGTGGCGGTTTTCAGATTCTCCGACGCCTCCGAAAGAGAGATCTCTCCTTGGCAGTAGGGCAACAGCTCCTTGTAGCCGATTGCCTGCGCCGCCGTTCGGTTCGCCTCGAACACCCCCTCTGCTCTCAGTGCCTCGGTTTCCTCTACCAGACCCTGCCGAAGCATGGCATCCACACGGAAGTCGATTCGACGGTATAGGCTCCCCCGATCCGCATACCGCAGTCCGAGCACGCACGCGTCGTACCGCATGCCGCCCTCCCTCGACCGCCGATCCAGCTCGGTTTTCGTCACACCGCTCACCCGATAGATCTCAAGGGCGCGGATCACACGCTTTACGTTGTTCGGATGCATCGCCGCGGCACTCTCGGGATCGATCCGCTCCAGCTCTCGCCAGACCGCCTCCGCGCCACAGTGCTCCGCCCATTCCACAAGCTCCGCTCGCACCGCCTCATCAGAGGTTTGGGGCTCAAAATCATTTTTTCGCAGCAACGCATCCAGATATAGTCCCGTTCCGCCGCATACGATCGCCAATTTCCCCCGCGCCGCGCAATCCTCGATGGCGCGCGCCGCCAAGGGAACGTAATCGGCACAGGAAAACGTCTCCCTCGGGTCCGCGATATCAATCATATGATGCCTGACCGTTGCCCGCTCCTCGGCGGTAGGCTTCGCCGTTCCAATATCCATCCGCCGATAGATCTGCATGGAATCACAGGAAATGATCTCGCCGTCCAACCGTTGCGCCAGCTCCAACGCGAGAGCGCTTTTTCCGCTTGCCGTAGAGCCGACGATTCCCAATATTTTGATCATTCGTAACTTCCTTTATCGTTTTACGCTTAATATGTTTATTATACCATAAATCCTCCCAACGGTCAATATCCAAAATGCGCCGATCCACCGAGAAATTTACAAAAAACTTCAAATAAAATGTTTACAAAAGCGGAACAATATGGTATAATTATATAATAGGGTATTTTTATCCTTTACGCAATGCCAAGGATGAAGCGCCATTTCACCGATTTTTCCCGATACGATTGATACGAAAGGATACACGCATCATGTCTAACAAAAAATTCGATCCGTTCCGTCGGCTGGAGGAAACGCCCTCCCGTCTGTACGTGATCCTCGCGATACTGATGCTGGCGATCCATATCGCCATCTGCACCTATACCGACGCGGAGCCCGCGGGGGTTGGCTTGACCCTGATCATCCTCTATGCGTTGATCTCTCTTGCCGTCTTTCTGGTGAGCCGTCGGCAGCTGAACCTGTACCGCATCGAATCCGATGCCTCGGAGGAGCAGAATAACAGCGTCATCTACGCCTTCCGAACCTCCCTGACGATCCCCTACGCCGTGGTCACGGAAACGGGAAAGATCGTTACCGTCAATAACGCCATGCGTTCGGCGGCAAAGCTTTGGGAAACCGTGTTTAACGCGGACATCTCATCTCTTTGCCATTGCTCCATGGAGGAGATCCTGCGGGCGGCGGAGGAACAGGAAAACGCGGCAAAGGGGGAGGATTCCGAGGGGCAAACGGCACCCAAGCCCTGCATCGCCACCATCGGCGACGGCAGCTATCGGGTGGAATGTCACCCCATCCAGTCCAAAGGAAAGCCCTATTACATGCTGGTGTTCCACGACGTCACCGAGTTGACCGAGCTCTCGACCCTGTATCATAACAATCTGACCGCCGTTGGCTATATCGTACTCGATAATCTGGAAGAGATCGCCCAATACGTCAAGGTCAGCTATCAGACCGAGGCAAGACAGGCAGAGTCCATCTTAAAGGAATGGGCGGCAGATATGGGCGGTGTCCTTCGGGAATACGACCGCAACAAATATTTCCTCCTGTTCTCCCGTGAAATGCTGGCTACCTGCATCAAAAACAAATTCGACATTCTCGATACCATCCGCGGCGTCCGCATCGGAGACGACAATATGCCCATCACCGTCTCCATGGGAATCGCTACTACCTCAGATAGTCTGGCGGGACGGGAAAGAGATGCCCTCGTGGCTCTGGATCTGGCTCTGCAACGAGGCGGAGACCAAGTCGTTCTAAAGAGCGAGACGGGCAACTTCTACTTTGGCGGACGAACCAAGAGTCAGCAAAAACGAACCAGAGGTCACTCCCGTATCATTGCGGGCAAGCTCTGCTCCATGATCTCGGGGGCGTCCAACGTCATCGTCATGGGTCACAGCAACCCCGACTTTGACTCCATCGGCGCCTGCGTGGGAATCGCCGCGCTCGCCCTCCATCTGGGCGTGGACGTAAAGATCGTCACCGACACCGAATCGGAAAATTTCAAGGCGTGTACCTCTCGCCTTGTAGAGCTTGCCGATTATAAGAGCATCTTCGTAGACGGCGTGGTTGGTCTGGGAGAAAGCTCCTTCGGCACCCTCCTCATCGTAGTAGACGCCAATAACTTCTCCATTCTGGAAGCCCCCGAAATTGCCGCCCATTCCTTTAAAACGGCGGTCATCGACCACCATATCAAAAAAGACGAATTCGAGCATGAGCCACAGCTTAGCTATATCGACCCCTCCGCTTCCTCCACCTGCGAGCTGATCTCCGAGATCCTTGAGCAGACCCTCCCCGTGGGTGTCCTTCGGAAGGAAGAAGCGAATATTCTCATGGCAGGTATCATGGTCGATACCAAAAACTTCACCCGTACCGTGGGTACCCGTACCTTTGCGGCGGCACTGTACCTGCGTGGCGCGGGTGCCAGCACCGAATACGCGAGAACCTTCTTCGAGGAAGCCTTCGAGGATTACCGCGCCGAGGCTCAATTCGGATCGGAGGCACGCATCTATCGTAATCAGATTGCCATCACCTCCATCGAGGGAAGCGGTACCTCTCACGATCGGATCGCGGCAGCAAAAGCGGCAGATAAGCTGCTCACCGTACGCAACGTCTGCGCCGCCTTTGCCCTCATTCGAATCGGAAGCGTGGTGCACGTCTCCGCCCGTTCGGACGGAAGCGTCAACGTCCAGCTGATTCTGGAAAAGATCGGCGGCGGCGGACACTTCGACGTGGCGGGCGCGGCAATTGCCGAAAGCGAGCTAAAGGATGCCGAGCAATTGCTTATCCGCGCCATCGACAATTATTTCGACGAAATCGAAGCAAAATCATAATCATACCCAAAGGAGAACAAAAAATGAAAGTAATTTTAACCGCAGACGTCAAGGGACAAGGAAAAAAGGATCAGGTCATCGAGGTATCCGACGGATACGCAAGAAACTTCCTGTTGCCCAAAAAGCTGGCAGTTCCCGCTGATTCCAAGGCGCTCAACGAAGTAAAAAACAAAGAAGCCTCCAAGCAATATAAGCTGGATACTGAAAAGCAAAACGCGCAGGCGATCGCCAAAAAGCTGGAATCGATCACCCTCCGCTTTGTCTATGCGGCGGGTCCCGACAAAAAGCTGTACGGCTCCGTAACCTCCAAGGAAATTGCGGAGGCACTGAAAAAGGAGTACAACATCGAGATCGATAAGCGGAAGATCTCCCTTCCTACCCCCATCAAATCCTTCGGTACCTTCCACGCCGACGTCAAGCTCTTTACCGACGTTGCGGGAAAGATCAACATCGAGGTCTGCGGAAAAGAATAACTGTTTGCGGCAAAGCCGAAAAAGACAAACATAAAAACAAAGGATAACAACGGTCATGAACGACGAACTCGTAAGAAAGCTACCCTTCTCGCTCATTGCGGAGCAATCTCTGCTCGGCTCGATTCTGGTGGATCCTGAATCGCTGAACGACGTGGCGGAAATCATTTCCCCCTCCGACTTCTATCTGACCGAGCATACCCAGATCTATACCGCCATGCACGAGCTCTTCTTGATCAATAAGGAAATCGACGTGGTCACCCTCATCGATATGCTGGTCACCAAGGGCATTTACAGCAAATCGGGGGGCGAGGATTACATCCGCTCTCTGTACCAGTCGGTCTCCAATGCGCTAAACGTAAAGGACTACGCCTCCATCGTCAAAAATAAAAGCTTACTCCGTAAGCTCATTGGCGCCTGCTCGGAAATCTCCGACAAGGCATACAGCGAGGAAGGCTCCACCGAGGAGCTGGTGGACTATGCGGAAAGTCTGATCTTTGACATCGCGCAGGGACGGGATACCAAAAGCTTCCGTCATATCCGCGAGGTCATCGGAAGCGTTTACAGCAATCTGCATACCATGGCAACCGAAGGAGAGGCGGCGCAAGGAACCCGAACGGGCTTCTCCTCCATCGATAACATTCTGGCGGGCATGGGTAATTCCGACCTGATTCTGGTAGGTGCCCGTCCCGGTATGGGTAAAACCTCCTTCTGCCTGAATATTGCTACCAACGTGGCTCTGCAAACGGGAAAGAACGTCTGTATCTTCTCCCTCGAAATGTCGGCGGAGCAGCTGGTCACCCGTGTAATCTCCAGTGAAGCCATGGTGGATAGCTACGCCCTTCGTACGGGTAAGCTGGACACCAAGCAATGGGAGGATATCGCGGGGGCGACCACCCGTCTGGCGGGCTGTAATATGCTCATCGACGATACCTCGGGCATCTCTGTCACGGGCATGAAGGGAAAGCTTCGCCGCGTGCAGAATCTGGGTCTTGTGGTCATCGACTATCTCCAGCTGATGCAGGGCGACCGTCGTACCGACAACCGCGTACAAGAGGTTGCCGAGATCTCCAGAGGGCTGAAAATCATGGCAAAAGAGCTGAACGTGCCCATCATTTGTTGCTCTCAGCTGTCCCGTGGACCTGAAAGCCGTACCGACAAGCGCCCCATGCTGTCCGACCTGCGTGAATCGGGATCCATCGAGCAGGACGCCGATACCGTTATCTTCCTCTACCGTGACGAATACTACGACGCGGACGCAAGAAACGAGGAAGGCAATATCGCCGAGGTCATCATCGCCAAAAACCGTCACGGCTCTCAGGGAACCGTCAAGGTGGGCTGGATCGGACGGTACACCAAGTTCCGTTCCATCGAAACCAATCTGGAGGAATAAAGCGTGTCTGCTTCCAAACATTTTTGTGAACGGCTTCCCAAGGAATTCCGCTCCCCCGCGGAGTTGTCGGGTATGAAGGAGAGCACCCCCATTCTGGTGGCATATTCGGGCGGCGCGGACTCCACCGCTCTGCTCCATATGCTCTCCGTTTACGGAAAACAAACGGGCGCGCCCATTTTTGCTGCCCACGTGAATCACGGAATCCGCGGCGAAGAGGCGGATCGGGATGAAGCCTTTTGCCGACAGGTCACCGATGGGCTGGGAATCCGACTGTTCGTGCACCAAGCCAACGTCCCCTTGATTGCCAAGGAGTCGGGCGAAAGCGTGGAAACCGCCGCCCGTCGGCTTCGCTACGCGTTCTTTGACGAACTGATGGAAGCCCACGATATTCCTCTTCTCGCCACGGCGCACACCGCCGACGATAATCTGGAAACCATGCTCTTTCATTTGGTCCGCGGAAGCGGTCTTGACGGAATTTGCGGAATTCCCGTCAGCCGTCTGTGCCAAAACGGCACCCTCGTCCGTCCCCTGCTCGGTGTCACCAAGGATCGCCTGCTTACCTACTGTCAGGCAAACGGACTCTCCTACGTCACCGACAGCACCAATACCGATACCGAATATACCAGAAACAAGATCCGCGCTGAGGTCATCCCTCCGTTGCGCGCCATCAACCCCGCCGCAGCGGAGCACGCCGCCCATCTGGCTGACAGCCTGCGAGCGGATGCTCTCTGTCTGGAAAGCATGGCAAACTGGTTTCTGGAGGAAATGCGGGACGGCTACGCCATCGAATGCGAAAAGCTGAACGGCTCCCCCGCCGCCATCGTCAATCGGGCACTGCTCGCGCTCTTTCGTGAATGCGCCGAGGGAAAAACGTTGGAATATTCCCACGTCCTCGCCCTCAGAGAGCTGTCAAGAAAAGGAATCCCCCATTCCTCCGTCAGTCTGCCCGCTGGCACGGAGGGAGTCATCGAAAACGGACGGCTTCTGTTCCGCAAGGCGCAGACAAAAGAGGACTGCTCCCCCTATTCCTTGCCCCTTTTCGAGGGAAAAACCCAAATTTCACAAACAAACTGTGAAATTATCATGGGACGTTCACATAATACGAAAAATATTTACAAAAATTCAATATTGTTGTCTCTTGATTCTGCTAAAATAAATGGGTCTCTTATGGCGCGTAACAGAACGTCGGGCGATCGAATCCGAATGGGAGGCATGCATAAAAGCTTGAAAAAGCTGATGTGCGAAAAAAAGATTCCGCTATCGATCCGTTCACGGCTTCCCGTGATCTGCGACGACGACGGAATTCTCGCCGTTCCCCTCGTAGGCACGCGAGACGGTGTCCTTCCTCGGGAAGATACGCCCGAGGTGACACAGCTACAGATTTATATTGAATGAACTAAGATCCATTGATTTTATCAAGAAAAAACGAATGACCGTCTTCCCCTCGGGAAAGGCTAACCGATAGTGACAACGTCCAAACGGTTCTTGGCGGTCAATTACCGTAGAAAACTCGCGGAGGAAACTGATGAAAAAAAGCAATTTTAAAATTTTAATCTTCTATTTTGTCCTCATCCTCGCCGTCTTTCTGTCGCTTTCCTTCATGTTCCGACAGAGTGAGGCAGAGGTGATCACCTACGGCGACGTAGTGGATTATTTCCAGAAGGATGCCGTCACGGAATTCGTGGTGGACGAGAAATATTACCTCACCATGAACGTGTACGTTTTGGACGAAAACGGAAACCTCCCCGTGGATGAGGCCGGAAACGTCATTGCGGGAAGTGACACGAAGACCATTGGGTTCCAGCTCCCCACCTATATTGACTTCACCAGAGAATTCAACGAATATTACAAAACCAACGTCAACCTGCAGAAATACGATATCCAGCCCGAGGCAACCATTCCCTTCTGGGTTCAGTTCCTCCCCTATATCATCGTCATCGTGATTATCATTATCCTCTACGTGGTCATTGCCAAGCAAGCAGCCGGCGGCAAGGGCGGCGCAGGCAAAATGATGAACTTCGGCAAGGCGAGGGTCAAAACCCCCGATATGTCGAAGAATCGGGTACTGTTCCGCGACGTAGCGGGCGCTGACGAGGAAAAGGAAGAGCTGGAGGAGGTTGTGGAATTCCTCAAGGATCCCTCCCGCTTCTGTAAGCTGGGTGCAAAGATCCCCCACGGAGTCCTTCTCGTCGGCCCTCCCGGTACGGGTAAGACCCTCCTTGCCAAAGCAGTCGCCGGCGAGGCAGGCGTTCCCTTCTTCTCGATTTCGGGCTCCGACTTCGTGGAAATGTACGTAGGCGTGGGCGCATCCCGTGTTCGCGACCTGTTTGAAAACGCTAGAAAAGCTCCCGCCTCTATCATCTTCATCGACGAGATCGATGCGGTAGGACGTCACAGAGGCGCAGGACTCGGAGGCGGTCACGACGAGCGTGAGCAAACCCTGAACCAGCTGTTGGTGGAAATGGACGGCTTCGGCTCCCACGAGGGAATCATCGTCATCGCCGCTACCAACCGCCCCGACATTCTGGATCCCGCGCTGCTCCGTCCAGGACGCTTTGACCGTCAGATCACCGTCAACTACCCCGACATCAAGGGACGCGAGGAAATCCTTCACGTTCATGCCAAAAATAAGCCCTTGGAGGAAACCGTGGACTTCGCCCAGATCGCAAAGACCACCGCGGGCTTCACGGGTGCTGATCTTGCCAACCTGCTCAACGAGGCGGCTCTCCTTGCCGCAAGACGGGGCAAGACCCTCATCGGCATGGAGGATATCGAGGATGCCTTCATCAAGGTCATCGCAGGTCCCAAGAAAAAGACCAAGCACAGAAAAGAAAGCGAGCTCCGCAAGACCGCATATCATGAGGCGGGGCACGCCATCATTGCCCACGTGCTTCCCGCAATGGATCCCGTACAGCAGATCTCCATTATCCCCAGCGGCAACGCTCTGGGCTATACCCTGAATCCTCCCAAGGAAGATAAATACAGCGTCTACAAGAGCGAGCTCAAGGAAAAGATCGCCATGCTGCTGGGCGGACGTGCCGCGGAAGAAATCATCTTCGGCGACGTTTCGGGCGGTGCCTCCAACGACATCGAGCGAGCCACCAAGACGGCAAAGCAGATGGTCACCCGTCTGGGCATGAGCGACGTCCTCGGACTTCGTTGCTTCGGCACCGATCAGGGCGAAGTATTCCTCGGCAGAGACTTCTCCAGCTCACAGGATTACTCCGACGAGACCGCGGCAAAGATCGATGCGGAGATCCATGCGATCATCACCGAGGCTTACAACAGAGCGAAGCAGATCCTCGCCGAGCACATGGATAAGCTTCACTTTATCGCCGAATTCCTCATGAGAAACGAAATCATGGACGGTGAGCAGTTCGCCGCCGCCATGGACGGCAATCCGACCTTCGAGGAGCTGGAGGAAATGACCGAGGCAAAGAGGCGGAAGAGCCGCGAGGAAAACGAGGAACGCCGCCGTCAGGAGAAGATCGAGGCGCGCCGCCGTCAAGAGGAGGAAGAGGCTCGCAGAGCCAACCCTAACCCCTTCAACGAAACGCATTCGGAGAACCACTCCAAAAAGGATGACGAGAAGGACGACCACTCGGATACCATTCCACCTGAAGGTCCCGACTCCGAAGATCGCCACATCGATCATTAAACGACAATCCTTGGAATAAAATGAACGCAAAAAAACTCCGCCTCGGTGGGAACCGTTCCCTCTCGACGCGGAGCTTTTTTGCGTTCTGAAACGCCCTTTGGCTGAGTTGATTGTTACCGTATGTTGAGATTTTGTTGCTTGAATGGACGACGAATATCCAACCAAATTTGTACAAACTCGTGGGGACCGACGTCCTCGGCGGTTCAAAAAAAACAACTCTCAATAAAAAGGCAGAGGAGCGCTCCCCCGCCTTTTTGCGATGATATCCACCGCAGTTGTTTTTTATTCTTCGATCACGACGCAACGCTCCACGCCGTAATATTCCATGGCACGTGCTGCGGCCTCGTCGATCCGCTCCCCGCAAACCACGATGGGAATGGCGGGCGGACAGGAAACACTCGCGGATGCCAACACCCGTCCCACGCAATCCGCCACGGGTAGCTCTCTGCCAAGGGAGAACAACGCCTCCCGTATCGAAAGAACTCGCTCCCCCCGTCCTAAAACGGGCATGGGCTCACAGATCGCGTTCCTCCTCGGAATTTCGGTCAATACTTGTCTCAAGGCATCCAGTCCCTCGATTCCGATCTCGGGGGTCAACATCATCACGCAAAAATCTCTGTCGCAAAACTCGCAAACGATTCCCCGCTCCGCTAAACGCGCGCCAAGCTCCGTCCCCGTATATCCAAAGGACTTAGGCGCCACCGTCAGCTTCAAGGGCTCGTCTCCAATCAAGGAGTATCCGTAAGAAATCATCTCCGACCGCAAGACGGCTACCCTTGCCGCAAACGCCGTCAGCCGCTCTCCGTAGCCCTCCGCCAAATACCGATTCGCCAGATCTAAGGATTGCAAAATCAAATACGACGGACTGGTGGAAGCAAATAACGCCATCGCCCGCTCCGCTTGCGCCAGAAGCTCCCGCGGCACACGGTAGGACAAGTGCAAATAACCGCCCCCCGTCAGTACGGGAAGGGTCTTGTGCGCCGAATCACAGCAAAGATCCGCCCCCAAGGAAATGGGGTGGAGGGCTTCGGGCAAAAAGTTCAGATACGCGCCGTGAGCGTTGTCCACCAGCAACCAAACGCCGTAACGGTGACACACCTCGGCAAGCCCCCTCACGTCGGCAAGATTGCCCAGATAATCGGGCGAGGTAATATACACCGCCGCGGGCAATCGCTCCGCGGACCGCAACGCCAAGTCAAGTGTGTCAGGCGCGATCGGGCAGGACAAGCATCCGCTCCCCTCCTCGGGGTAGAGCCACTCGATCTCAAAATTCAAAAGACCCGCCGCCGTCATAAATACCTTGTGGGCGTTTCTGGCGGCGAAGATCAGGGGCATCCGCCCCTGATCCTTCCCCCAAAGCAGGGCAAGATACAGCATCCCGCGGATCGACAGGGACGAGCCCTCGGTAGAATACAGAGTTTTTTCCGTCCCGAATAACGCCGACGCATTCTCCTCACTATCTCGAATGATCCCCGACGCGCCGTATAATACGTCCGCGCCCGCAATCTCGGTAATATCCAGATGTTCTGGGCCCAACACGTCCAGTCCCTTGTGCCCCGGCATATGTAACCGCAGACTGCCACCATCCGCATAGCGCTTCACAAACTCAACGATGGGCGTTTTCATCATGCTTCCTCGTCCAAAGTCTTTGCCGCCTCCAGCATGATGGCGCATTCCATCCGCTTACGGAACAGCTCGCAGCCGTATTGATATACCCCCGTCACAGCCCCCGTGGCGTGATAGGCGTTGGCAGCACATCCGCCCGAGCAGTACAGCTTTGCCCAGCAATCCTTGCACTCGGCACGGGAATAGACGTTGCAAGCGGCAAACTCCCCTTGGATCTCGTGGTTGTCCACACCGTCCCAGATATTGCCCAGCTTAAATTTCTCCTCGCCTACAAACTGATGGCAGGGATAAAGATCGCCCCAAGGAGTCACCGCCATGTACTCGGTGCCCGATCCACAGCCCGAGATCCGCTTGTAAATGCAAGGACCGCCCTTCAAGTCGATCATATAATGATAGAAGGTAAAGGGCTTGCCCGCTCTGTGCCGTTTCAGCATCAATTCCGCAAGCTGCTCATACTGCTCGAGCACAACGGGAAGATCCTCCTCGGTCAATGCGGAGGGGTCGTCGGGAGCGCAAACAACGGGCTCCATACTCAATTCGTTAAAGCCGAGAGAAAGCATCTCCTCAATATCCTTTAGAAAATCGGGGTTGGCATGGGTGAAGGTTCCCCTCATATAATAATTCTTGCCGCCTCTCGCCTCCACAAGCTTCTGGAACTTGGGAACGATCCGCTCCCAGCTTCCCTTGCCCGTGTAGTCCACACGGAAGCGGTCGTGAACCTCCTTCCGTCCGTCCAGACTCAACACCACGTTGCTCATCTCACGGTTGGCAAACTCGATCACGTCGTCATCGATCAATACGCCGTTGGTGGTCAGCGTAAAACGGAAATTCTTCCCGCACGCCTTCTCCCGCTCACGAGCGTACGCCACCAGCTCCTTGAGCATATCAAAATTCATCAGCGGCTCACCGCCGAAGAAATCCACCTCCAGATTGGTTCTACCGTGGGAATTCTCAATCAGAAAATCCAACGCCCGCTTTCCTACCTCGAGGCTCATGATCGCACGGTCCCCGTGATACTTTCCTTGACTGGCAAAGCAGTAAGAGCAATTCAGGTTACAGGTATGCGCCACGTGCAGACAGAGCGCCTTTACCACGCCCGAGGTCTTTTTCTTCAAATCCCCCGCTTTGGCAGCAAAGGTGTCGGGGGTAAACAGCTTTCCGCTCCGTCTGAGCTCCTCCAGATCGTCACAGCAAGAAAGGATTTCCTCCTCGGTCACGTCCTCCCGATTCGGATAGGCTTCAAGAATGGCAGAGACGATTTCCTCCCGACTCTTGTCCTCATACATCCGAATGATATCGTAAGCCACCTCGTCCACCACGTGAACCGAGCCCGAATAAATGTCCAATACGAGATTCAACCCGCCCAATTTATAACAATGTATCATTTTACTCTCCTTCGTTTTCACGAAAAATGCCGCCACAAGGCGGCATTTTTCGATTGGCTCACAAATTACTCGTGATCCTTGTTTTCGCACTGCTGATTCGCAATACCGCAGCTGGTCTTGCAAGCGGACTGACAAGAGGTCTGGCACTCACCGCAACCGCCGTTCTTCGCGCTCTCGCAAAGATTCTTCGTTTCCAAAGTCTTAATATGCTTCATATCTGATGTCCTCCGAGATATAAATTTTCTTGATGATAATCTATTATATCACATCCCATGAGGAAAGTCAATCGAGATCGACGATTTTTTGTAAAGAATTTTCCTGTTTTTTCGAAAAAAGAGAAAAAAACTTGGAACGAACCCCGAAACGACTTGACAAATTTTACGAAATATGATATCCTATTACCAGCTTCTTATAGCAAACGTAAAGATAGAAAGGAACACAGGATAGATGAAAAAATTTTTGTGTTTGTTTTTAATCGCTTGTATGCTGATCCCCACCTTGATCGCATGCACCGACACCGACTCCACTGACACATCCAAAACAGGAACCGATAAAACGACGGCGAGCTCCACCACCAAAAGTCAAGAGAAAACCACACCCGAGGAAGAGGATTCTTATATTGACACAAAGACCGCTATGCAAGCCGTAGCGGAGCACTACAATATCGTTTATACGTCCGACATCAAAGGCTCCTATCAGGCGGCAATCCAATTGATCGAAGAGTTGGAAAAGCACACCGAAACTTCCCTTGTGGCAAAAAAGGATACTACACCCGCAACGTCGAAAAGAGAGGTTCTGTTCGGCATGACCAACCGCGAAGAGAGCCAGAGTGCAGGAAAAGGAATTACATATTACGACTACAAGATCGCCGTAAAGAACAAAAAGCTCTTGGTCATTGCGGGAAGCACCACCGCTTACGATTGGGCAATGAAAAAGCTCATTGATCTGTTGAAGAACGATGAACTGGACTTTTCCACCAACAGCGAGCTCTTGGAAAAGCTACCCATCCCCGAGGACTCCTTGGCATTCAATTTTGACAGCTTCACCCCCACTTGGCTTTCGAAATATAAACCCGCCGATTGGATGACCAATGCGGATGGCTCCAATATGATGGAAAAGGCGTATGCCTTGACCCGCGCGCATAACAGCGACTACCGGATAACCTCCCAGACCCACCGCGGGGATATTCCCAACTATCCCGAAGGCTCTCTGGAAAGTGTGGCAAGCTGTATCTGGGCAGGCATCGACGTCATGGAATTCGATATCCAATTCACCAAGGACGGCGTGGCGATCCTCCATCACGACGATACCCTGACCCGAATGACCGATGCCAATAAATACATTGGTTCGGAAGGCTATCCCACAACCACTCGGATCTCCGATTGGACCTATGCGCAAATCTCGACTCTGCGTTTGAAGAAAGGACTGGGGGGAACCAATGCCCCTGTTACCAATTATCATGTTCCCACACTGTACGAAGCGTTATTGGTAACCGCGGGACGAATCTTTATTCAGATCGACGATAAAAATAAAATTATGAGCGACTCTCTCATGGGCTTCTACCCCATTGCGGAGGCAACAGGCTCCAAAATATGCTTTATCACGCAGTTTGACCCCGATCGTGCCTATGACGACAACGCCAACAGCACCGGCACACTCAGCGCCATGAAGAAATGGCTTTCCTACGACAGCACGGATACAGAGCTTGCCGAATTCATCACCAAGCTGGAAGGCTGGTTGACGACAGGCGATATGCGAGGCGAACCCTGCTGGCCCAACCCCGCCACGAATTATCACTTTCTGGGAGACCGTTCTACCCATGTGGAAGCGGACTCTACGTGGAAAGAAATGACCAGACGGAATTATTATCACATCTGGACGGAAAATCCCATTGCGTTGGCGACCTACATCAAAAACAATTATACCGCACAAATTCTTCCCGAATAAACAGCCAAGGGGCTGTCGAAAATTGAAATTTTAGAGAGCTCCCCTGTGATAATTCAACAAAAAACACTTGCATACCGTATTGGTAAGCAAGTGTTTTTTGTATAGGAGGCCGACAAAATAGCGATAATTTCCAAGATTGCGGCTGCCCCATCTCGTCATCGAAGTTTACGGCATAAGATACGAAACTTCGATGACGAGAAAAGTGAAGAGAGAAGAGTGAAAAGAAATGGTTGCTTTTTGCAAAGGCAAAAAGCTTCATTTTCTCTTATCTTTTCTCTTTTATCTCTTCTCTGCTGATAGAATAAATCTTTTATTCTATCAGCATCGCGTCGCCGATGTGTACGGGAAGTAAGAAGTAAAAGTGAATAGTGAATAAGTGCGGTTGATTTTCGCCACAGGCGAAAATCTTCATTACTTTTTCACTCTTACCTATTACCTTTTACCTGCTGATACGATAAATCTTTTATCGTATCAGCATCGCGTCGCCAAAGGAAAAAAACCGATACTCCTCCTCCACCGCCATTCGATACGCGTCCATCACCTTTTCGCGGTCATAAAACGCGGAAACCAGCATCAACAGCGTACTCTCGGGAAGATGGAAGTTGGTGAT
>JAFTPX010000064.1 GCA_017463065.1 Clostridia bacterium | reverse complement strand
TGCATTTTCCAAAAAACTGTGATATAATACATGGGTCGGCATGGAGAGATGGCTGAGCTGGTCTAAGGCGCACGACTGGAAATCGTGTTTGGGCTAATACCCCAACGAGGGTTCGAATCCCTCTCTCTCCGCCAACAAAAACAGAACATTTGTCTTCCGACAAATGTTCTGTTTTTGTTTATCCAAGCCGCAGGCTTGGTATGGGATCACGCGTCAGCGTGTATGGAATCGCCGTAGGCGCATGGCATCCCCGATTCGATTTGATCAAACGTTCCAAAGCACGAAGAACATAACCGCAAGGGAGTGGCAGATACTGCCGAGCAGAACCATAATATGAAAGATCGAATGAAAATACTTTTTCTTTTTTCCTACCTTAAAGAAGATCACGCCCAGAGTATAAAGGATTCCCCCCCCCAGAACCAGCAGAAAGCCCCACAGACCGAGTGTCTCAAAGGCTTGACGGATGGTGAAAATCACCGCCCATCCCATGCCGATATAGCAGATCATACTGAATACCTTATATTTGGCAAGGTCGATTGCCGTCAGCACGGTGGCAAGGATCGCCAGTCCCCAAACGGCGCCGAAGGTCAGCCATGCGGCAAGAGGATACTCCTTTGCCATCCCGCAGACCAAGATCGGCGTATAGGTTCCCGCAATCAACAGATAGATAGTACAGTGATCCATGATCTGGAACACCTTTTTCGCCAGATTGGGACGCAGTCCGTGGTAAATACTGGACATACAATACAGAGCAATCATGGAAACACCAAACACGATTCCTGTCAGAACTCCCGCCGCGCTTCCCCGAAGGGCGGGGATCAAAATACAAAAGACCAGCGTAGCAATGCCGATGGCGCCTCCTACGATGTGGGTTACCATATTGAAAATTTCCTCTCCTTTTGTATAGACAGGTAGGACACGGTCTTTCAAACGAATTCGCTGTTTCGACATATTTTTATTGTTCTCCTTGTTATGTGGTATTCAATACTATATTTTACTGTAATTATAACACAAAAAGAATCCGATTGCAATAGAAGAACGCAATTTTTTTGAAATTTACAATTTGTTTTTATTTATGGAAACCACAAAAACCGCTTCCCTGCCCACAGGACAGGAAAGCGGTTTTTGTAAAGCATCCTTGACCGATCCTTTCCCTCGGGAAAGGATCGGTATATGGGAAATTATTTGTAGAGCTCGGACATCTTCTGGAGTCTCTCGTACTTCGCCTTGGCGTTCTCCTCGCCCTGAGCGAAGAGCGCTTCTGCCTTCTCGGGGAAGGACTGAACCAGACGGGCGTAACGAGTCTCGGACTTGATGAAGTCTACGTAGTTTGCGGTAGGCGCCTTGGAGTCGATGGTCAGCTTGTTCTCCTCAAGGGTAGGATTGTAGCGGAACATCTGCCAGTAGCCTGCGTCAACTGCCTTCTTCATTTCGAGCTGGCAGTTCTGCATGCCGCCCTTGACACCGTGCATCTCACAGGGAGCGTAGCCGATGATCAAGGAAGGTCCGTGATAAGCCTCCGCCTCGGTCAGAGCCTTCAGGAGCTGATTCATATCCGCACCCATCGCAACCTGTGCTACGTATACGTAACCGTAGGACATGGCGATCTGAGCAAGATCCTTCTTGCCGATTGCCTTACCCGCAGCCGCGAACTGAGCAACCTGACCGATCTGAGAAGCCTTGGACGCCTGTCCACCCGTGTTGGAGTAAACCTCGGTATCGAATACCATCACGTTCACGTCTTCGCCGGAAGCCAGAACGTGGTCCAGACCGCCGAAGCCGATGTCGTATGCCCATCCGTCACCGCCGAAGATCCATACGGACTTCTTGGAGAGGTAATCCTTCTCAGCGAGAATTGCGGGAGCGTCGGGACAGCCTGCCGCCGCAGCCTTCTCCAGCGCAACGACCAGAGCCTTGGTTGCGGCTTCATTTGCCTTACCGTCGTCCTTGGTTGCAAGGTAAGCCTCCGCGGCTGCCTTGAATTCCGCGGATGCCTGATCAGACTCTGCCATAGCGGCAACCTTGCCGATCAGCTTCTCACGGATGGTCTTCTGACCCAGAGCCATACCCAGACCGTGCTCAGCGTTATCCTCGAAGAGGGAGTTCGCCCAAGCGGGACCCTTACCGGACTCCTTGTTTACGGTGTAAGGCGTTGCGGGAGCGGAGCCACCCCAGATGGAGGAGCATCCCGTTGCGTTGGAGATATACATTCTCTCACCGAACAGCTGAGTGATCAGACGAGCATAGGAGGTCTCAGCACATCCTGCGCAGGAGCCTGAGAACTCAAGCAGAGGCTGCTTGAACTGGCTTCCCTTGACCGTTGCGTTGATCAGCTCGGGCTTTTCGGAAACGTTTGCCACGGCATAGTCGAAGGCAGCCTGCTGATCCATCTGGCTTGCCAGAGGAACCATCTCGAGGGCAACCTGCGTACCCTTGGTCTTAGCGATCTCGGATACCTTACATGCCTTTACACAGAGCGTACAGCCCATGCAGTCCAGAGGAGATACTGCCATGGTGTACTTGTAGTTGGTCTTGATCACGGGCTTTGCGGTAAACTTGGTTACCTCGGGAGCCTTTGCCGCCTCTTCTTCGTTCATCGCAAAGGGACGGATTGCGGCGTGAGGACATACGAACGCGCAGTTGTTACACTGTACACATGCCTCGGGATGCCATACGGGAACCTCAACGGCAACGCCGCGCTTCTCATAAGCGGAGGAGCCCTGCGGGAAGGTACCGTCTTCCATGCCCACAAATGCGGAAACAGGAAGCTTGTCGCCGTTCATCATGGAAACGGGAGTTACGATGGTGTTAACAAACTTCACCAGCTCGGGTCTGGTTCCCGTTGCCTCTGCGGTAGCGGCAGTCTCGCCCGCATTCTTCCATGCATCGGGAACCTTGACCTCAACGATGGCATCCACGCCTGCTTCGATTGCCTTGTAGTTCATCTCAACCACTGCCTCACCCTTCTTCAGGTAAGACTTCTTCGCCATGTACTTCATGTACTCCACAGCCTCAGCGATGGGCATGATCTTTGCCAGAGCAAAGAACGCGGACTGGAGAATGGTATTGGTTCTCTTACCCATACCGATCTCACGAGCCTTGTCGATGGCATTTACGGTGTAGAACTTAATATGATTCTCAGCGATGTACTTCTTGACGTCGTTGGGAAGGTTCTTATCCAGCTCCTCCGCATCCCACTGACAGTTCAGCAGGAAGGTTCCGCCGGGCTTTACGTCGTTGACGATCTTGTAGCCCTTCAAAATGTAAGAGGGATTGTGGCAAGCAACAAAGTTTGCCTTGGTGATGTAGTAAGGAGACTTGATGGGCTTATCGCCGAATCTCAGGTGAGAAATGGTAACGCCGCCCGTCTTCTTGGAGTCATACTGGAAGTATGCCTGAATGAACTTGTCGGTGTGGTCACCGATGATCTTGATGGAGTTCTTGTTCGCGCCAACGGTTCCGTCTCCGCCCAGACCCCAGAACTTGCAGGAAATGGTGCCTTCGGGAGCGGTGTCGGGAGCAACCTTCTCCTCCAGAGAAAGACCCGTTACGTCGTCCACGATACCGATGGTAAAGCCGTTCTTGGGCTCATCCGCATCCAGATTCTCATATACGGCAAAGATGGAGGAAGGAGGAGTATCCTTGGAGCCCAGACCGTAACGTCCGCCAACCACCTTTGCGGTGCAGCCGTTGATCGCCAGAGCGGTAACAACGTCCAGATAAAGAGGCTCACCCAGAGAGCCGGGCTCCTTGGTTCTGTCAAGAACCGCAATCTTCTTCACGGTCTTGGGGAGAACCTCAAGCAGCTTTGCGGGGACGAAGGGTCTGTACAAACGAACCTTAATCAGACCAACCTTTTCGCCCTTTGCCAGCATGTAATCGACGACTTCCTCGGTTACGTCGCAGATGGAGCCCATCGCGATGATGACCTTCTCCGCATCAGGTGCGCCGTAGTAGTTGAAGAGCTTGTAATCGGTACCGATCTTTTCATTGACCTTGTTCATGTAATCCTCAACGATGGCGGGAAGGGCATCGTAGTAGGGGTTACAGGACTCTCTGTGCTGGAAGAAGATATCGCCATTTTCAGCGGATCCGCGGAGAACGGGATGCTCGGGGTTGATGGCGCGCGCGCGGAATGCGGCAATCGCATCCCTGTCAACCATTTCCTCCAGATCCTTGTAATCCCAGACCTCGATCTTCTGAATCTCGTGAGAGGTACGGAAGCCGTCGAAGAAGTTTACGAAGGGAACGCGACCCTTAATGGTAGCCAAATGGGCAACGGCACCAAGGTCCATAACCTCCTGAGGATTGGAGCCTGCCATCATCGCAAAGCCGGTCTGACGGCAAGCGTATACGTCGGAGTGATCTCCAAAGATGTTCAGGGCGTGAGAAGCAACGCAACGAGCCGAAACATGGATGACACAGGGGAGAAGCTCACCTGCGATCTTGTACATGTTGGGAATCATGAGAAGCAGACCCTGTGAAGCGGTGTAGGTAGTGGTCAGAGCACCCGCGGCAAGAGAGCCGTGAACCGTACCCGCGGCACCCGCCTCAGACTGCATCTCCATAACCTTGACATTCTCGCCCATAATGTTCTTCAGTCCGCCCGCGGACCAAGAGTCGGTCAGCTCCGCCATAACGGAAGACGGAGTGATGGGGTAGATTGCGGCAACCTCGGTAAACGCATAAGAGACATGCGCCGCCGCGGTATTACCGTCCATGGATTGTTTTTTTCTTTCAATAGCCATGTTGGGATTCCTCCATATGTAAATTTATTTTTTTCCACTTAATATGATACCACAATTTTTGCGATAAGTAAAGAGATATTTGTGATTTTTTTCTTAATTTTTTTTACAATAATAGGAAAATTTCAGTTAAAAAAGAAAAAATAATTTTTTTGTAAAAATCTTGACAGGAGTTGGAACGGTACGATTTCGAACTGTGTTTGGTTACGGACGGAGAAAGTCCGAGAAAACGGCATTTCGGGATGGCGTGAATCGTGGCGAAAGCGGAGGGCTTTCGGATCGGACGGATGGACGGACTGCTGACCCTGTCGCCGACCGACGATACCAAGCCTCCAACCATTGCTTCGAAAATCGGTCGGCTGCTCTTGAGCGAAGCGCGCTCCTTGCCACGGAGCGCATCGACAAGGATGGGCTTGGGACGTTTGTCTTCCCTTTCAAACGAAACTTTTCCCATCAACGGCGCTTTTTTTAAAAAAGTTTCCGTTTTTTTTTCTTTCAGGCGTTTATTTTCCAAAAAACACTTTTTTTCTGGTCCAAAATCTGTTATAATATAAAAAGCGTAATGAAAAAGCGGAGGATTCCATGACCTACAACGAGATCTGTATTGCTCTGGCAGATGCCGGAATTGAAAACGACCGAGGCGAGGCCTCGATGCTGATCTGTCGATTTTGCAACATCAACAAGGCAGAGCTTTTGGGACGGCGAGACCAGGACTTTGACTCTCCCGAGCTGGAGTCCGCCGTGATCAAGCGGTGCTCCCACTATCCCCTGCAATACATTCTCGGGTACTGGGACTTTTGCAATGAAACCTATCGGATCACCGAGAATACGCTGATCCCCCGTCAGGACACCGAAAAGCTGGTGGAGCTGGCGGTTCGGCTTCTGCCCGAGAAGGCGCGATTCATCGATCTTTGCACGGGAAGCGGTTGCGTGGCGATCTCTACCCTCGCCGCCCGTCCCGACTGTCACGCGGTAGCGGTGGATCTTTTTGAGGAGACCCTGAAGATTGCGGGGGAAAACGCGGAAACCAACGGCGTGGGGGATCGGATTGGTTTGATCGCGCAAAACGTCTTGCGGCCCGATTTCATGGAGGCGTTGGGAGAATTCGACTGTATTCTTTCCAATCCTCCCTATATTGAAACCGAACAGCTTTCCCTGCTTGCCGAGGAAGTGACCTACGAGCCCGAAGCGGCACTGGACGGCGGCAGTGACGGACTGGACTTTTACCGCGTAATCATCGGGGAATACGGAAAGTATCTGCGAAGCGGCGGATTGATGCTGTTGGAGATCGGCTGGAATCAGGCAAGATCGGTTTCCGCCATTGCTCATGAGGCAGGCTTCCGCTGTGAGGTCTATAAGGACTACGGCGGAAATGACCGTGTCGCCTATCTCTGCCGCCCCGGCGACGAACAAATTTGATAAGTACCATAAAAAGGAGACTGACATGAACTTAACAATCGAGCAAATTCGATCCATTGCCACAGGCGTTTCCCGTGTGGAGGAAAGGGACGGCGCGATCCATCTTCTCCGTTTTACCGCGGAGCAGGAAGCGATCTACGCCGCGCGAAAGGACCAAGGCTTTTGGATAAAATCCAATGCCACTGCGGGGGTTCGTCTGGAATTCATCACCGACAGCCGCACCCTTTCCATAGAAACCAAGGTAAGCGCGGGCTCCTCCAGACGATTCTTTACATATGAGGTGTTCTGTAACGGAGAAAAGATCGGCAGTCACGGGGGAACCCAGTTGACCGACGAGGTCATCGTGGGAAGCTATACGAATCTGGGCGAAGGACAAAAGCGAATCCGAGTGGTATTTCCTTGGTCGGTCGCCTCTCCCCTGCTCCGCTTCTCGCTGGACGACGGCGCTACCGTTCTTCCCATAAAAAAATCCTGTACCATGCTGATATACGGTGATTCCATCACCCAAGGCTACGATGTCCAAAATCCCGCAGGGTCTTACGCTTCTCTGCTGACGGACGCCTTGGATGCGAACGCCATCAACAAGGGCATTGGCGGCGAGTGCTTCCGTCCCTCCTTGGCAGAGGCGAGTGATGAGATCGAGCCCGATTACGTCACCGTTGCCTATGGAACCAACGATTGGCATAAGAAGGAAAAGGAGGTATTTGAGGAAAACTGCGCCGCCTTTTATCAAGCCCTGTCCCGCCGTTATCCCAAGGCGAAAATCTTTGCCATCACCCCCATCTGGCGGGAAGACAACGATCGGCTTACCAAGGTGGGCTCCTTCTCCTATGCCGCTGACTATATCGAGCAGGCGGTCAAGGCGCTGCCCAACGTCACCGTCCTGCGGGGCATGGATTTCGTCCCCAAGGATCCCGCGTATTTCAGCGACAAGTATCTACATCCCAACGACGAGGGCTTTGCTCATTATTTCAAAAACCTTTATGAGGCAATAAAACAATATTTATAACATAAAAAAGCGTGAGCGATTTCAACCCGTTCACGCTTTTTTATCGGAAGATTTTGGTCGGCATAATCCCATTTTCCTTGAAAAAACTAATAGTAAGAATCTTTCAGAAAGGAAATGCGAATTATGTGCGCCTTAAAAAAGAAAGCTCTTGGACGGATCTCTGTCTGGACGTTGATCTTCGCCCTGCTCCTGACTATTCTCAGCGCCTCCATGCTCTCAGTTCACGCAGAGAATTTTCTCGGTGACAAAGCAAGAGAGGCGGCGAGCGACGTAGGAGACGCCGTCAGCGACGCGGGAAACGCGGTGAGTGACGCGGTCAGCGATGCCCTTGACATGAAGCCCTCGGACGGAGCCGCCAACGACGGAGACGGCATCATCGGCAACGAAAGTGCCGAAGCCGCCTCCACCGACGACGTAAAGAAGGAAGACAGAAACAGCGGATGGATCGGTGTTGTCGTCGCCATCCTGATCGTCGTAATCGTGGTGGTACTGATCATCATTTTAATTCCCAAGAAGAAAAAGTATTAATCGAACCCGCCGCTATGCTTGATCGCATAGCGGCGGGGATTTTGGATGGTTGTATCTCAATCCAAATAATTCCCTTCCGAGAGGATCTGGCGCAGGGTCTGCTCTACGCCGTCTGCCATCAGAGAGTTCCCCATATCGTTGGGATGGACACCGTCAATGGTACAGTCGTTTTCCACCTTACCGAGGAAGAAGGACTCCCCGTCAATGTAGTACACGTGCTTATCACCCTGCTCTCTGGCATAGCGGAAGGTATCGATAATCACGTTTCTGAACTTGGGACACGCCGTGGGATGCTTCAGCACGTCGGGACGGGAGATCATCACGTAAGGGGTATCGGGCTGACTCTGACGAAAGCGCTTGTACATGGAAAGGTGGGTGGCAAGAAGATGCTCCACGGTAGGCGCGTTGTGATCGTAGTCGCAGACGAAAATGCTCATTTCCATCTCGCTCAGGTAGTCCACAATGGCAGGCTCTGCCTTGGCATTCCCCGAAAATCCCACGTTATGCACGTCCAGATTCAGTCGGCGGGTCAGCATATTGGTATAGGTCAGCCCAGGACGGGAGGGACCCGTTCCATGGACAATGGAGCTTCCGTAAACCACAACGGGGCGGCGGTTTCTGTACTTCAGACCGCCCTCCAGCATTGCGCTGTCGGCAAGTCCCACGTACACGTTCCTCACCACCGAGTGAAGGGGAAAATTCAAGGTAAAATATCTCTTTTTTACCTCACCCACGTCCACACATTGTTCATAGGTCGTATCGGTTGGATAGGGAGGCTGGAACGCCTTCACAAAGCGGCTTTCCATGCCGTTGGAAAAATCCTCGTACAAGTCGAAGCCACCGCTTGCCTCCAGCGGCGTGTGGGAATTTCTGCCCAATACCTCGTATTCCACCGAAATTGCCACGTAAGGAGAGTCGGTGCAGAAGCGGACCCGTCCTCCCGCGCACTCTCGCTCCAGCTTTGCCACTCCCTTGGAGGTCGCCTCGCCCACCTCGGTGGGAAGACGGTGAAAGATGGGCTCAGTGCGGTATTCGTACAAGCCGTACACGTCAAAGGGCTCCTTACGAACATCATAAAAACGAATATCCTCTTTCTCGATCTTTGTTTCGATGATCATATTTTTATCGACTTCCACACCCTGTGTGGGAATCTTTTTTTCTTCACTCATTTGTTTCACCTCCAAGGTCGGTATAGCGGAGAGCGCGTTCCAGAACCTTTCCGATGCTGTCCGCCATCTTCATCATACCCAGATCGTTGGGATGGGTTCCGTCCACGGTACAGGAATCGGCATCGGGTCCGCGGAACATTCCCTCTCCGTCAATGTAATACACGTTCTTATCCCCCTGCTCGCAGGCGCGGCGGTAGGAATCGATCACCACGTCCCGACGATCGATAAAGGTGTCGAAGGGTCGATCCTTGGGAGCAGACACCATCACATAGGGAATGTCGGGATGGGCGGCACGAATGATCTCATACATCCGATAGTGGGTTTCTCCGAGATACGCCGCATCGGAGGCATTATAATCGTAATCCGAAACAAACGCCAGCATGTCCATCGACGCCATATAATCCACGAGGGGGAGCTCCGCCTTTCCGCTTCCCGAAAAGCCAAGGTTGACGTAATCCAGATTGTATCGGCGGGCAATGATGTTCTCATAACTCAAGCCGGGACGGGATGCGCACGCGCCTTGGGTAATAGAGCTGCCGTAATAGACCAAGGGCTTTGCGTTTCGATAGGGACGTCCCTTCTCTACCCTTGCCGTCTTGTGAACACCGATATACAGGGCATCCAGATGGTTATAGGGGGGCAGATTGAGGGTCAGACTCCGCATTTTTTCATTCTCAAAGCGAAGCAGAAGCTCATAGCCGTCGGTCACGTCGAGGGAGGGGCGAAGGGTCTGATGATAGTGGCTTCCGCCGTCAGAATCCACGTAAAGATCCATTCCCGTCGTACCCGTCAGAGGCATATGGTCAAAGCGACAGACCTTGGGCATGACCGCCTTGATCACCACGTAGGGGGAGTCGGTGGAAAACCGAACCCGTCCGCCCGCGGTATCAAGAGCAAGCTCTGAGACGTTCTCGCTCGTGGCGGCAGCTACGTCCTCAGGGAGTCTGCGAAATACGGGTTGATTGGCTGCGTCGTACAAGCCGTACACCGCAAAGGGTGCCTGCCTGATGTCGTAAAACAAGAGATCCTTTTCCTCAAAGGACATCTCGAAGCGATAAGGTTTGCTCTGTTCCATTGTCTATACTCCTTTTTTCATTCCGCGAAGGAAACGCTTTTTGCCCATTCGAAAATCTGAGAACGGTACTCCGTCATGTTCTCCGACAGCGTAACAAACTGAACCACCCAAAAGGCGTCGGAGGATTTGTAGAGTACGATCAGATACGTATAGGCTTCCTCGTTTTCCGCGTAAAAATATTCATATTCAAAATAGGTCAGCCCGTCCTTTCTCTGCAACGTCAGCGGATCATCGGGACGGTTGGTTTCCAATGCCAGTTGGGCATATTCCTCCAAGGTACAGCCCGCAAGCTTGCCGAGGGTGGTGAATTTTTCCTTAATGACCATTACGGAAACCTCCCCCGAATCGTAAGATGCCGTATACTGATTGGATTTCATCTCTTTAAACTCGGCGGTCAGCGTGATCGTCATTCCCCCAACGGAAAAGCTCTTCGGCTCGTTACTTTTTGCTCCGCAGGCAACCAAAGACACGCACAAAAGCAGGCTCAGCGCGATTACCGCGAATCGGGAAAACACGCGCCGTATTGTCGTCAGTTCAGTGAAATACTTTCTCATGCGCTCCCTCTTTTCTCTGCTCATTCATGTTGGCTTTGCTATTCCACTCATATACCTTTTGATGGTTAATAAGCGTAGTCCAACCGCCTTTTTGATTGCAGTATTATTTTACCATAAATGACCGCGGTTTGCAACCGTTCCCGCGCAGATAATTCAAAAAATTCTTATCCCAACAACACGTCCGGAGCGGTCAATACTATCGTCGTCATAGCTTTCTCCTTAAAAAAGCTGTCTCACCTTGCGAAGCGCAAAATGAGACAGCCCTAGGGTTCTTATTCCGCCTCGCTGAAGGTATCCTTGCCTACGCCGCAAAGGGGGCAAGCGAAGTCCTCGGGAAGCTCCTCAAATTTCGTACCGGCGGGGATGCCGTTGTCGGGGTCGCCCACCGCCTCGTTATACTCCCAGCCACATACGTCACATACATACTTTTTCATTATTTTATCCTCCGTTTTTCTTTTTACAGTACCAAAGAAGGTACCGTGTCAATTCTTGCCGCCAGCTCTTGATAGAGCATATACAGACCCTTGGGGGTCGGAGCCAAACAGATCCGTTTTGGAGATCATACCGTTGGTCTTCTCCTAGAACTGCTCCTTGAAAACCAGTCAAGTTTTTTATTGAATGGGTTCAAAATCAGCCGCGCCGTGCTTGCAAAGGGGACAAATGAAGTCCTCGGGAAGCTCCTCACCCTCGTAGACATATCCGCAAATCTTGCACACGTAGCCCTTCTTGCCCTCGGTTTTCGGCTTGGGCTTGACGTGGTTCTGATAGTAGGTGTAAGTCATGGTCTCCCTGTCCGAAAGCACTCTCGCCTCAGTCACCGAACAAATGAACATGCCGTGAGTATCCAGATCCACATACTGCTCCACCTTTAAGGATAGGAAGGAGTTGATGTGGCGGGGCAGGAACACCAGCCCGTTATCCGAGCGAAGAGGCTCGCAGTTAGCGAATTTATCCACGCTTCTTCCGCTGACAAAGCCGAAGGTCTCAAAGACCTTGAAGGGAGCGTCTACCGTCAGACAGTTGATATTCATGATCCCCGTCTGCTTGATAATATGATGGGAATAGTTTTCCTTATTGATAGTCACCGCAATGCGGTTGGGGGTATTGGTGACCTGTGTGACGGTGTTGACGATCAGACCGTTGTCCTTTTTGCCGTCGTTGGAGGTGACCACGTACAGTCCGTAGCCGATATGGAACAGCGCGCCAAGGTCGTTTTTGTTGGCAGTGGCATCCTGCTGTGCCAGATAGTCGCGGCAAAGCTCGTCGGCAAGGCTGTTCAGCTGGGCACCGCTGTCCTCGTTCAGGACGGACAGGATCCGAACGACGGTGTCGGTAAAGGTCAGATTCTTGCACTTCTCCAAAAGCCCCCTCATGATCTTAGCAGCAAGGGGAGCCCAGCTTCCGTTCTCGATGAGTCCAACGGTACGGTTACTGAAATTCCGCTCGGTCAGATGATCAATAAAGGTTCTCATGAAGGGGAATATCTCCGCGTTATAGGTGGTGGTAGCCAGCACCAGCTTGCTGTAACGGAAAGCATCCTCCACCGCCTCTGCCATGTCGCAACGGGCGAGGTCGTGAACCGCCACCGCGGGGCAACCGTTTGCCTTCAGCTTTTCCGCCAGCTGAAGCACCGCCTTTTTCGTGTTGCCGTACACCGAGGTATAGGCGATAACAATTCCCTCCTCCTCGGGCTGATAGCTGGACCAAGTATGGTAAAGATTCAGATAGTATCCGAGATTTTCGGTGAGTACAGGTCCGTGAAGGGGGCAAATGATCTGAATATCCAGACCTGCCGCCTTTTTGAGCAAGCTTTGAACCTGCGTGCCGTATTTGCCCACGATACCGATATAGTACCGTCTTGCCTCGCACGCCCAGTCCTCCTCTACGTCAAGCGCGCCGAATTTGCCGAAGCCGTCCGCCGAGAACAGAACCTTGTCGGTGCTGTCGTAGGTCACAATGACCTCAGGCCAGTGAACCATGGGTGCGTTTACAAAGGTCAGAACGTGCTTGCCGAGAGACAGCGTATCTCCCTCCCCCACCACGATCCGCTGATCCGAGAAGTCGGTTCCGAAGAAATTCTTCATCATGGCAAACGCCTTGGCAGAGGACACCACGGTCGCCTTCGGGTATGCCTTCATAAAATTCACGATATTCGCCGAGTGATCTGGCTCCATGTGTTGAATAATGAGATAGTCGGGCTGTCTTTGCCCCAAGGCATTCTGAATGTTATCCAGCCATTCATGGGTAAAGCTTGCGTCCACGGTATCCAGAATGGCGATCTTCTCGTCCACAATCGCGTAAGAATTATAGGACATGCCGTTGGGAACCACGTACTGTCCCTCAAACAGATCGACCTGATGGTCGTTGACACCAATGTATTGGATATCCTTTGTAATCATTTTGGGTTGCCTCCGTTTCTTGTTTGGAACTCATTATAGCTATTATATCACAGTTTGTTCCAATCTTCAATGCAAAACTGTAAATTTATTCGAGAATTTTTCCGTCGGTAGAAATGGTGGTGACCTGCCACGGAATAAATTTTCCGCTTGCCTGTAACGCCCGCTTCACCGCGTTTTCAATGCCGCCACAGCAGGGCACCTCCATGCGAACCACCTTTACGCTTTTGATGTTGTTATTGGCAATTATCTGGGTCAGCTTTTCCGCATAGTCGCCCTCATCCAGTTTGGGGCATCCGATCAGCGTGATGTGATTGGGGATAAACTCCTCATGGAAGTTGCCGTAGGCGTAAGCGGTACAGTCGGCGGCAATCAGCAGATTCGCCCCATCAAAATATGTAGCGTTGACAGGAACCAGCTTGATCTGGCAGGGCCATTGCATCAGCCGGGAGGGCGCCGCCGTCCGTCCCGCGGGAGCAGACGTCTCCCGTTTGAGTGCCTTGGATTGAGTACCGGGGCAACCGCAAGGAAGCTTCACTCCGTGCTTCCTGAGCTTTGCCTGACGAACCGCTTCCTCGTCGTAGGCGGGAGCTTCCCTCTCCTCAAAGGTGATCGCCTCCGTTGGGCAAGCGGGCAGACAGTCGCCCAGTCCGTCGCAGTAGTCCTCTCGGGTCAGCCTTGCTTTTCCCTCCACCATCTCAATGGCACCCTCGTGGCATGCTGCGGCGCAAGCACCGCAGCCGTTACAGCTTTCTTCATCAATGTGAATGATCTTTCTTACCATATTCTCCTCCTTGTAATCAGAAGCAAGTTCCGTTTTTGCAATCCTCCGCGCCGCCGCTCCGATAGCAGAGCTCATTGGGGCATTGCTCCTTTTCAAAAAAACCTACGATATTGGAAACCGTCGTCTGGGCAATGTTCGCCAGCGCCTCCTCGGTCAAAAACGCCTGATGGGAGGTCACGAGGACGTTGGGCATGGAGATCAGCCGCGCCAGCACGTCGTCCTCCACGATGTGTCCCGAGAAATCCTCGAAAAAGAAATCCGATTCCTCCTCATATACGTCCAGACACGCCGCTCCCACCTGTCGGGACTTGATCCCCGCCAGAAGTGCCTCTGCGTCTACCAGCGGGCCGCGGGAAGTGTTGATAAGCACCACACCCTTCTTGCATTTTTTCAGCGAATCCTCGCCAATGATGTGGTAGGTCTCCTCGGTCAAGGGACAATGCAAGGAAATGATATCACTGTTGGCAAACAGCTCGTCCAAGGTAACGTATCGGACGGTGTCACCGTTATCCAGCCCCTCTGCGGGAAATTTATCGTACGCCAACACCTTCATGCCAAAGCCGCGGCAAATGTCGATAAACACCCGACCGATCCGTCCCGTACCGATCACGCCTACGATCTTGCCGTACAGATCAAAACCCGTCATACCCACGAGACTGAAATTAAAGTCCTTGGTGCGGATATACGCCTTGTGGATCCGTCGGATGGAGGTCAGAAGCATTGCCATGGAGTGCTCGGCAACGGCGTAGGGCGAGTAGGCAGGCACACGGAGCACGTGGATCTTGCCAAAGGCGTACTTCATATCCACATTGTTGAAGCCCGCGCAACGGAGCGCCACCACTCGAACCTTCAGGTCCACCAGTCGGTCGATCACCGCGGCGTTGACCGTGTCGTTGACAAATACGCACACCCCGTCAAAACCGTGGGCAAGCTCCACCGTATCCTCGTTCAGCTTGGTCTCAAAATATTTGAATTTCAAGCCATACTGATCGCCGTATCGGTCAAAGGACGGCTTGTCGTAGGGCTTCGCGTCAAAAAAAGCAATTTTCATAAGAAAACCTCCTTGATTTTCTGGTTCTATTATAGTATAATTTAAACAGAAAGTCTGTTGAATTTTCAACGAAAGGGAAAAAAGTTTGAAAAAATATTTGGAAATTTTAAAAAAATGCCCTCTGTTTGACGGAATCGCGGATGACCATCTGCTAAAGATGCTTCCATGTCTGGGCGCAACCGTCTCGGCATACGACAAAAAATATACGGTTTTAATGGAAGGAACCGCCGCAAAATATCTTGGCATTGTTCTATCGGGATCGGTTCAGGTCGTTCAGGTGGACTTTTACGGCAACCGAAGCATTTTAAGTGAAATCACTGCCTCCCAGATCTTTGCCGAGGCGTTCGCCTGCGCAGAGGTAATTTCCCTTCCCGTTACCGTCATTGCCAACGAGCCCTGCGAGGTCATGTTCATCGATTGCGCCCATATCCTGCATACCTGCGCCAATCACTGCGGCTTTCATCAGCAGTTGATCTTTAATTTAATGAAGGATCTGGCTAGGAAAACCATTCTTTTCCACCAACGGATTGAGATCACCTCCAAGCGAACCACCAGAGAAAAGCTGATGACCTATCTGCTTCAGCAATCCAAAAAGGCAGCAAGCCCCCGCTTTGAGATCCCCTTTGACCGACAGGAGCTTGCCGATTATTTGGAGGTGGATCGAAGCGGTCTGTCCGCCGAGATCGGAAAACTCAAAAAGGAAGGGCTTCTGGACTGTGAAAAGAATCGGTTTACCCTCTTATAAAGCCAACAGGACGGAGAATTCTGAGATACGGATTGAATCACAATAAGCAATCCAAAACAAAAACCACCCGAAGGGAGCCTGCGATAGAGCAGGTTCCCTTCAAACTTTGTTAATTGGTTTGGATGCGAGAATGAATTGTAGTAAAATCAAAATCTAATTTTGGAGGATACTACAATGAAAAAGAACTTTGAATCCCTTTATGAAACCCTCGGAGGAACCTACCGCGAGGAAAACGAACACCTCATTCCCGATATTGCACTTCCCGAACAGACCGACTATCAGATCGGTAAGTATGGACGGGTGCACCTTGATTACATCAAACAACATCGTCGCGGAAGGTACACCACGCTTCTGACCAAGGGCAAGTTAAACGCTCGATTGCACGAAATAGACCTTGAAGCAAACGAAATGCTTGAAACCATCATCCCTCACCTCGTCACCGAAAGAGGTATCGACGAGGATTTGAACGTTCGTGATATGCTCCGTTGGGTAGCTGCCTTCTTTCAAGTTGATTCTGTAAATATTACGTTGCTCAACCCCGCACATTTAAGCAACTAAAATAAAGCACCAAAAAGTTATCGCGAAGATGACTTTAAAGTGTTTTGATCGAAAAGAAAAGAAGATGCCTCTTTTG